>JBAWHI010000250.1:0-7922 GCA_049593675.1 Nocardioides sp. | reverse complement strand
GGTGTTCGACTGGTCGCGCTCGCCGAGGCCGGACTCGATGACGGCGAGCGAGCCGGCCGGGACGGCGCCGCCGTGCACGCGGCGCACCAGACCGAGCCGCTCCAGGACCGAGAGGTCGCGGCGCACGGTCTCGGTCGTGACGTCGAAGCGGTCAGCGATCGCGACCACCGACAATCGTCCGTGCTCGGTCACTAGCTGGGCCATGGCCTGCTGGCGCTCTTCGGCGTACATTGCTGGCAGCTCCTTCGGTCTGTGTATCTGTTGTTTTACGCTTGAATGTGTTGACTGTCAAGGTGTCTCGGGCGTTTACTTGTGAGCATGGTCATCAACAACGAGTCCTTCCTCCGCGGCACGCCGGTCGTGCCGGGAATCGCAGCCGGGACAGCCGTCGTGGTCCGCACCGAGGTCTCGCCGGAGGCCATCGCCGCCTTCGACGGGTCGGTCTTCGCCGACGCCGACGCCGCTCTGGCGGCGTACGACGCCGCGGTCGCTGCGGTCGCAGCCGGCTTCTCCCGCAGGGCGGAGGTGGTGACGGGGGACGCAGCCCAGGTGCTGACCGCGAGCGCCGGCCTCGCCCGTGACAAGGGGCTGCGCAGCGCCGTGCGCAAGAACCTGCGCGGCGGTGACGGCCTGCTGAGCTCCCTGCAGGCCGCGGTCGAGCAGTTCGCGACCGTCTTCACCGGCATGGGCGGCCTGATGGCCGAGCGGGTCACCGACCTGCGCGACATCGAGCGACGGATCACCGCCCACCTGGTGGGCGAGCCCGAGCCCGGGGTGGGTGTCCCGGCGGAGCCGTGCGTGCTCCTGGCCGAGGATCTCGCGCCCGCCGACACCGCAGGTCTCGACCCGCGCCTGGTGCTGGCGCTGGTGACCGCTCGGGGCGGGCCGACCAGCCACACCGCGATCATCGCCCGCCAGCTGGCGATCCCGTGCGTCGTGGGCGTCAGCGGTGTCCTGGACATCCCGGCCGGCACGCTGCTGCTCGTGGACGGGTCGACCGGCGCGGTCGAGCTCGACCCGGTCGACGCCGAGCAGCGGGTCGCCGCAGACGCCGCGGAGCGCGCCGCACTCGAGCTGTGGGAAGGTCCCGGCCGCACGGCCGACGGCGCGCCGGTCAAGATCCTGGCGAACGTCGCGGACGGGGCCTCGGCCCGAGCAGCAGCGCAGGCGCCGGTCCAGGGCGTCGGGCTGTTCCGCACCGAGCTGAGCTTCCTCAACCGCAAGGAGGAGCCCACTCCCGACGAGCAGGCCGCCATCTATGCGGAGGTGCTCGCCGCGTTCGGCGGTGACGAGTACGTCGTCGTCCGCACCCTCGACGCCGGATCGGACAAGCCGGTCGCCTATGCCACGCTCGAGGGCGAGGAGAACCCGGCCCTCGGCGTCCGCGGACTCCGGCTCTCCTATGACAAGCCGGGCCTGATGGACCGCCAGCTCGACGCCGTGGCGGCAGCTGCGAGCGAGACCGGCACCGCGACCTGGGTGATGGCGCCGATGGTCGCGACCGTCGCCGAGGCCGAGGAGTTCGCCGCGAAGGTGCACGACCGTGGCCTGACGGCAGGCGTCATGGTCGAGGTGCCGAGTGCCGCGCTGCTGGCGCACCGGATGCTCGAGGTGGTCGACTTCTTGTCGATCGGCACCAACGACCTGACCCAGTACACGATGGCCGCCGACCGGATGGCGACCGACCTCGCTCACCTCACCGATCCCTGGCAGCCGGCGGTGCTGCAGCTGATCGCGATCACTGCCGAGGCGGGCCGGCAGGCCGGCAAGCCGGTCGGTGTCTGCGGCGAGGCGGCGGCCGACCCGCTGCTCGCGTGCGTGCTGGTCGGGATGGGCATCACGTCGCTGTCGATGGCAGCGACCGCCGTGCGACCGGTCGGCGCGCGACTCGCCGCCACCGCGTCCGACCTGTGCGAGGAGGCGGCCGAGATCGCGCTGTCGGCCGCAGACCCGGAGGCGGCACGTGAAGCCGTGCGGGCGCTGCTGGGCTGAGGCGCTCACCGGCATCGACCCGCGCGACAGCCTCAGACCCGCAGCCAGGTCAGCACGGCCCGCACCCGGCGGTGGTCGTCCTCGCCGAGCGGCAGGTCGAGCTTGGTGAAGATGGAGTTGATGTGCTTGGCCACCGCCTTCTCGGTCACGGCGAGCTGCGCGGCGATGGCGGCGTTCGAGCGGCCCAGCGCCATCTGCTCCAGCACCTCGCGCTCGCGCGGGGTGAGGCGGTCGAGCGGCTCCTCGCGCTGCCGGGCCATCACGGTGGCCACGACCTCGGGATCGAGCACCGTGCCGCCGGCGGCTACGCGACGGACGCCGTCCACGAACTCGCCGACGTCGGAGACCCGGTCCTTGAGCAGGTAGCCGACCGACCCGGCGCCGCTGGCGAGCAGCTCGCGGGCGTAGAGCTGCTCGACGTACTGCGAGAGCACCATCACCGGGAAGCCCGGCCGCGCCGCTCGCACCGCGATCGCGGCGCGCAGCCCCTCGTCGGTCTGGGTGGGAGGCAGCCGCACGTCGAGGACGGCGGCCTCGGCCAGCGGATCGAGCAGAGCCTCCCCGAGGTCCGGCGCGTTGTCGACGGCGTGCAGGATCGAGAAGCCGTTGCCCTCGAGCAGCTGGATCAGCCCGGCGCGGAGAAGGGCGTGGTCCTCGGCCAGGACAAGTCGCACGGGACCTCCAGGGTGACCAGGGTCGGGCCGCCGACCGGGCTCGACACCGACATCGTGCCGTCGAACGCCGCCAGCCGCCGCATCACCCCCAGCATGCCGGTGCCGCTGCCGGGGTCGGCGCCGCCGCGCCCGTCGTCCCCGATGACCGCGACGAGGGTGCCCTCGCGGTAGGCGACGGTGATCCAGGCGTTCGCTGCGCCCGCGTGCTTGCCGATGTTGGCGAGGCACTCGGCGACGCCGAAGTAGACCGCCGACTCCACCGGGGCCGGTGGCCGCCCGTCGAGGCGTACGGCGACAGCGACCGGGATCGCCATGTCCAGTGCGATCGCCTGCACTCCACCGGCGAGGCCACGGTCGGCGAGCACCGGCGGATGGATGCCACGCACGACGGAGCGCAGGTCGCTGATGGCCGCAGCCGTCGTGGCGCGAGCGTCCTGCACCAGGCGGCGGGCTGCGACCGGGTCCTGGTCGAAGGCGGCATCGGCCATCCCGAGGTTCATCGAGAGCGCGACCAGGCGCGCCTGGGCGCCGTCGTGCAGGTCACGCTCCAGCCGGCGCAGCTCGGCAGCGGAGTGGTCGACGAGCTCTGCGCGGGTCTCGGTGAGGGTCTGCACCCGCTGCTCGAGCCGTTCGGTGCGGCTGTAGGAGAGGAACAGCCGGTCGACCTGTGCCCGGGCCCTCATCAGCGGGGGCGTGGCGAACCACCAGATGAACGCCGTCACCACGCCGAGCAGCAGGATCACCACGGTGAGCGACACCACGAGGCTGACGACCGGGGCGACGAGCAGCCAGAGGAGGTCGCGCCAGGTCATCGGGTCGGCCAGCACGACGCGCGCCTTGGCGAAGAAGCCTCCGACCGGCAGCGGCCGGTAGGGGGTCGGGAGCTCCTCGCCCAGGGTCCGCGCGGCCATCGCGCGGTGCAGGTTCGCGATCCACCGGGTGGCGGCGACGGTCCCGGCGAGGATCACCAGGCCGACCCAGACGACGACGAGCACGCCGCCGACGACCCAGAGGACCAGCAGCACGATCATCGCGATCGCCGAGAAGAGCTCGGCGACGGCATATCCGGTGAGGCGCAGGCGATCCACGGCCCCATCCTGTCGGCTCCGCCCGATCCGGCACAGGGGTGCTGGCACCACCACCGGAGGGGAGCCAGCGCCCCTGACGCGGGCGGCGGGCGCGTCGAGGCTGGAACGCAGCAGACACGACCCCACCCGACCCAGGAGAGACGGCCATGGGCAACCCGATGACAGCAGTACCCCTGCGAGCGGCGCGCTGGAGCGCCCTGCATCCGTGGCGCGCGATCCTCGCCTGGGTCGCCTTCGTGGCGGTGGCGGTGGGTCTCGCGATCGCGATCCCGACCCAGGAGACCACCGAGGAGGACTACCGGATCGGTGAGTCCGGCCGCGCCGACGCGATCATCGCGGAGGCGGGGATGAACCCCTCCGACACCGAGAACGTCCTCATCACCGGCGTCGACGGGTCGGACGGCGCCGCGGCGGCGGCGGAGGTCGTGGCCGGGACGCGGACGGCGGACGCGGTCCTCGAGGTGAGCGGGCCGCATCCCAGCGCGGACGGTGCCGCCCACCTCGTCTCGATCGAGCTCGAGGCGGGCGCGGACGCCGACGCGGTGAGCGCCGTGACCGAGCAGGTGGCCGCGGCCCATCCGGACCTGACCCTCCGCCAGGCCGGGGACCTGACCCTCGACGACGCCATCGACGAGCAGGTGTCCTCGGACCTGGCCTCAGCGGAGGTGATCAGCCTGCCGGTGACGCTGGCGCTGATGCTGATCGCCTTCGGCGCCTTGATCGCCGCCGGCATACCGGTGCTGCTCGCCGGCACGAGCGTGGCCGCGACCATCGGTCTGATGGCGCCGCTGTCGCACCTGGTCCCGGCGGATCTGACGGTGTCCAGCATGATCGTGCTGATCGGGATGGCGGTCGGTGTCGACTACTCGCTGTTCTATCTCAAGCGGGAGCGTGAGGAGCGGGCCAAGGGCCACACCACGCTCGAGGCCGTCGAGATCGCGGCCCAGACCTCGGGTCACTCGATCCTGGTGTCCGGCGGGGCGGTCATCGTGTCCATGGCCGGACTGTTCGTGGTCGGCGACGCGACCTTCGACTCGCTCGCCGTCGGCGCGATCCTGGTGGTGTCGGTGGCGGTGCTCGGCTCCATCACGGTGCTGCCGGCGCTGTTGGTCAAGCTCGGTCGATGGTCCGACCGTCCTCGTGTGCCGTTGTTGTGGAGGCTCAACCGGCGCATCGGCGCCGGCGGCATCAGCCGGCGCCTGCTGGGTCCCGTGGTGCGGCATCCACTCGCGGCCCTCGCGCTCTCCAGCCTGGTCGTCGTGGGGCTCGCGATCCCCGCGCTCGGCATGAAGACGCACTCCGCCACGCTCGACACGCTGCCGGCCGCGATCCCCGAGGTGCAGACGCTCAAGGCGATCAGCGCCAGCTTCCCGGCCGACGCCGGGGCGTCGGCGCGGGTGGTCGTGCGGTCCGATCCCGGCGACCGTGCGCAGGTCGCCGCCGCCCTCGACGGTCTCGCGGAGGATGCGGCCGCGACCGGAGACTTCGTCGCGGCGGACCAGGGCATCGAGACGTCGGAGGACGGGACCGTGTCGGCCCTCGTGCTCGGCATGCCCTTCGACGAGACCGACGACCGGGTCGCGATCGCGGTCACCGACCTGCGCGACCAGCTCGCGCCGGACGCGCTGGCCGACCTGCCCGAGGGGGCGGAGTACGTCGTGGGAGGTGGTGCGGCCGAGGACCTGGACTTCGCGGCGCAGCAGGACGGTCGCCTGCTGCTGGTGATCGGGTTCGTCCTCCTGCTGACGATGCTGATCATGGCGGTGACCTTCCGCAGCGTGGCGCTCGCACTGACCTCCACGGTGCTCAACCTGGCTTCGGTCGGCGCGGCGTTCGGCGTCATCACCCTGGTGTTCCAGCACGGGTGGGGCAGCGACGTGCTCGACTTCACCAGTCCCGGGTTCGTGATCGACTGGCTGCCCCTCTTCGTGCTGGTGGTGCTCGTCGGGCTGTCGATGGACTACCACGTGTTCGTGCTCAGCAGGGTGCGTGAGCACGTCGACGCCGGTCTGCCGACCCGGCTGGCGGTCGAGCGGGGGATCGCCGACACCGCCGGGGTGGTCACGAGCGCGGCTGCGGTGATGGTGTCGGTCTTCGCGATCTTCGCGACCCTGTCGATGCTGGAGATGAAGATGATGGGCGTCGGTCTGTCGGCCGCGATCCTGCTCGATGCGACCCTGATCCGGCTGGTGATGCTCCCGGCGGTGATGGTGCTGCTCGGTGAGCGCGCCTGGTGGCCCGCACGTCCGCCGCGCCCTCGCGGCGAGGTGGTCGACGAGCCGGAGCCGGCGTACGCCGGTTCCTGAGCGCGCGTCCCCGGTCCAGGTTTCGCACCGGTCCGGACCGGGGACACCTTTCCTATGGGATACGGAGTGGGAATCTTCTTCTTGGCCATCGGACTGATCCTGGCGCTGGCCGTCACGGGAGACCTGGCGAACGTCGACCTGACGATGGTCGGCTGGATCCTGACTGCGGTCGGTGTCCTGGCGATCGTTCTCTCTGCGGCGACCACCGCCAGCCGCAACCGGTCGCGGAGCGTCACGACCCACGCGGATGGCAGCCAGACGGTCCAGGACCGCAATACCCCTGGCCTCTGATCGCACGAGACGGCACGACCCGCTGACCGGCAAGGGTCAACGGTTCTGGACGACCCGGGGCTTCGCCCCGGGTCGTAGCCATGTGAGCAGCCAGCGCATCTTCTCCGGGTTGCCGACCTGGGTGCAGCCGGCCGTCGGCGCCCACGGGCTCCCGGGCTTCGAGGTGTGGTAGAAGATCCCGCTGCCCTTCCCCGGCACCGGACGCGCTCCGACGCCGGGTCGCAGGCGGACGTTGTTGTAGTCCACCACCCAGCCCGAGCGCATCGAGGGGCGGTTGCCGCTGGTGACACCGCGGACCTCGAGCCAGGTGTTGTAGTTCGGTCCGGCCGCCGCGGTCACGACCGAGGTCGGCTTACGCTGCCTCCACCGCATCCGACCCGGGTTGGTGGTGCCGGTCGTGAAGGTCGTCTTGATCTCGAAGACGCCGTTCGGCGAGCGGCGATCGCCCTCGCGCTGCTTGCCCCAGCCGTTGCTCCCGATCGTCGAGCGGAACGAGCGGACCCGGGTCCAGTGGCCGTCGCGATCCTGCTTCCAGGCCTGGGTGACGGTGCACCAGATCCGGGAGCAGTACTTCCGGCTCGACACCGTGCGCACCACCTGAGTGGTCTGGTCCGGGAGGTGGCGCGCCCATCGCGGTTCGCGCGCCTGGGCGCTCGCGGGCAGTGCGGTCAGCATCGTGGCGCCCAGCACCAGGGCGACGACGAGCAGGACCAGCCGACGGGTCATCCCTCGATGATCACATGGGGATTCGGTCGCCGGGCCGGCTCCGCGCTAGAGTTCCCAGGTTGCCTCCAGAGGCGACGACTGCCGTCCAACGGCCGCGGAACCATAGTGCCCGGGTGAACAGGCCCCGGCGCGCCGCGCAACGACAGAGCCCGAGAGGGCCGGAAGGAGCCCGCATGTCGATCGGTACCGACGCGGAGACCAAGAAGAAGATCATCGCCGAGTACGCCACGACCGAGGGTGACACCGGCTCGCCCGAGGTCCAGGTCGCGCTGCTGAGCCACCGGATCAGCCACCTGACCGAGCACCTGAAGACGCACAAGCACGACCACCACAGCCGTCGTGGCCTGCTGCTGCTCGTCGGCCAGCGCCGGCGCCTGCTGAACTACCTGCAGAAGACCGAGATCGCGCGCTACCGCTCGATCGTCGAGCGCCTCGGCCTCCGCCGCTGAACTATTCGTGAAGGGTCCACCTCGGTGGGCCCTTCACGCTTTCTCCACAGCGCCTCGGGGCGCTAGATTCACCGACAGAAGAACATCTGAACACCAGGAGCGACCCGCACGTTCTGGCTCGGTCCTCGGTAGTGGCTCTCAGGATCTCGATCCTGTGGGCCTCGATCGAAGATCGGCACTTCTTGCGCGGGACGCCGCGGATCGCTCCGCGACAGAACAGGGACAATTCCTTGACTGAACCCGTCATCTCCGCCGTCGAGACCGTTCTCGACAACGGCAAGTTCGGCACCCGCACCATCAAGTTCGAGACCGGCCTCCTCGCTCGGCAGGCTGCCGGCGCGGTCACCGCGTACCTCGACGACGACACGATGCTGCTCTCGGCGACCACCGCCGGCA
>JBAWHI010000249.1:0-1769 GCA_049593675.1 Nocardioides sp. | reverse complement strand
AGCTCGACGAGCGCCCGCTCCACCGCGGCGAGATCGGCCGCGTCGGCCGAGACGGTGTGGACCGCGGCCCCGTCGTGGAGGTGGAGGAGCGCGGTCGCCGGTGCGCCCGTCATGGTGCGCGCCGAGCGGGCGACCTCGACCAGTCCGGCCTCGGGCTCGATGGGAGGCTGGAGCGCCTCGGACAGCTGCGCCGACGCCTCCAGCCACTGTCGCCGCCGCTCGCTCAGCCCGTAGGCGCGGGCGTTGTCGATCACGAAGCCGGCGGTCGTCGCCAGTGCCTCGACCAGCGCCTGGTCCTGCTCGGTGAAGGACGCACTGCCGGACTTCTCGGTCAGGTACAGGTTGCCGAAGACGGTGCCGCGGATCCGGACCGGGACGCCGAGGAAGGACCCCATCGGCGGGTGGTGGGGCGGGAACCCGGCCGACTGCGGGTGCTGGGACAGGTCGTCGAGCCGGATCGGCTCGGGCTGGTGGATCAGCAGGCCGAGGATGCCGCGCCCGTGCGGCAGCTCGCCGATCCGGGCGTGCTCGTCGGGGGTGAGCCCGGTCGTGACGAACTCGACCAGGAAGGAGTCACTGCCGACCACGCCGAGCGCGCCGTACCTGGCTCCGGTCAGCTGGGTCGCGGCCTCGACGATCCGGGTGAGGACGGCGCGGAGGTCCAGGTCGGAGGAGATCGCCGTGACGGCCTCGAGCAGGGCGCGGGTGGAGTCGGGGAGGGCGTCGTGGGACTCGCTCGTCACGGTCCCCAGTGTCACACGCTGCGGCTGACCGGAAGCGTCGAGCGCAGGTCCCACCCGCTGCCGATCCTGCGGCCGCCGAGCTCGGTCCAGCGCAGACGGAGGTACAACGTGCGGGCACCGCCCGCCCACGGTCGCGGCTCCCAGGTGTCGTGGATGTGCTCGAGGTCGACCGGCCGGACGACCGCCTCGGAGCGGCCGCGGGCGACGACGCTCCAACCACGCTGGCGCTCGTGGTCGAACTGGTCGACCTCGAAGGCGAGCATGCTGTCGCGGCCGTAGGTGCCGAGCACGCTGTACGGCGAGGTTCGGACGACGATCGCGTCGTCGACCACGGAGTAGTTGACCGGCACGATGTGCGGTCCGTTCGGTGAGGAGAGCGCGATCCGGCCGGCGCCGCCGGCGCGGAGCAGCCGTTCACATTCGTCCGGGGTGAGATCGATGACGTCCTGCATGTCTCGATGGTGGGCCACGGACGCGACGGGGAGCAGGGCCCTTGGTCCTCAACGGCAGGGCCTTCGCCGCTACTGACACCGACGACGCCGGCGAAGCATGAGGGTATGGACACCACACAGATCCCGATGGGAACCGTCGTCGTCGGTGTCGACGGTTCGCCCGCGTCTGAACAGGCCCTGGACTGGGCCATCGCCCACGCCTCTCGCGAACGGCGACCGCTCACCCTCGCGCACGGCCTCGACCCGGCCGGAGCGGTCCGCTTCGACGCCGCTGCGTCCAACTACGACGCGGTCGTCGATGCCATGCGGCACGACGGACGCGAGCTGTTGCAGCATGCCCGGGAGCGGGTGAGCAGGCTTGCTCCCGACCTCGCGGTGCACGAGTCGCTGTGGCAGTCCGACGCCCGGGTGACGCTGCTGAAGCTCGCCGAACGGGCTCACCTGGTGGTCGTCGGCTCGCGCGGTCGCGGTCCGGTCGCCAGCCTGCTGCTCGGCTCGGTCGGGGTCGCGGTGTCGCGGCATGCCTCGTGCCCGGTGGTCGTCGTCCGCCCCGGTCATCCCGGTGCGGTCCGTC
>JBAWHI010000248.1:0-6858 GCA_049593675.1 Nocardioides sp. | reverse complement strand
GCGCCACCTCGCCGACGGCGGCAGCCCTCGCGCGGTCTGGTCGGCTGCTCCGGCGACCGACTGGCCGCTCCTGGTGGCGCACGCCGTGGCCGCCACCGTCGCCTCCGATCGTGGCGCGCTGGTCTGTGTGCCCGACGGCAAGGACGTGGCGCGGATGGAGGCCGCGCTGAGCGCCGTGCTCGGCGATGGCCAGCACGTCGCGCTCACCGCCGACGCCGGCCCGGCTCGGCGCTACGCCGACTTCCTGGCCGTGAGCCGCGGCAGCCGTCGCGTCGTGGTCGGCACCCGCGCGGCCGGCTTCGCACCCGTTCACGGCCTCGGGCTGGTCGTGGTCTGGGACGACGGGGATGACCTGCACGCCGAGCCGCGAGCGCCCTACCCCCACACCCGGGAGACGCTGCTGCTGCGTGCCGAGCGCGAGGGCGCCGCAGCGCTGATCGGTGGGTTCGGCCGCACCGTCGAGGGGGAGTACCTCCTGCGCACCGGCTGGGCTCGCGAGCTGGCGGCAGACCGATCCTCTCGGCGCCGGGTCACGGTGGGGGTCGCGGGCGAGAGCGGTGATCGCGACGTGCACGCCCGCGGGGTCCGGATCCCGCGCGAGGTCCACCTGCTGGTCCGAGCGGCCCTCGAGCGCGGCCCCGTGCTCGTCCAGACCCCCCGACTCGGCTACGTCACCTCCCTGGCCTGCGAGCGCTGCCGGACGCCGGCGCGGTGTGCCGCCTGCCAGGGTCCGTTGGCTCTCACCGGACCGACCACCCCGCCTGCCTGCCGCTGGTGTGGCACCGCGGCCGACGCGTGGGCGTGCGCCGAGTGCGGTCACCGGGGACTGCGAGCCCCGGTGCTCGGCGACGCTCGCACCGCCGAGGAGCTCGGCCGCGCGTTCCCCGGCACGAGCGTGCGCACCAGCTCCGGGGAGCGGGTGATCGCCACCACCGGCTCGGAGCCGCAGATCGTGGTCGCCACGCCCGGCGCCGAGCCGGTGGCCGAGGAGGGGTACGCCGCGGTCGTGCTGCTCGACACCTGGCTGCTGCTCTCGCGCATCGATCTGCGCGCCGAGGAGGAGGCGCTGCGGCGCTGGCTGAACGCCGCGGCCCTGGCCCGGCCCGGTGGACGGGTGATGGCCGTCGGCGACCCGGGCCATCCGGCCCTCCAGGCGCTCGTGCGGTGGGACGCCGCCGGGTTCGCCGACCGCGAGACCACCCAGCGCATGGCGGCGCACCTGCCGCCCGCGAGCCGGCTGGCCACGATCACCGGGGAGCCGGGTGCCGTCGACGACGCGTTGACGCTGCTCGACGTCCCGGCGGGCGCCGAGCTCCTCGGCCCGGTCGACGCGGGGGAGGAGTCCCGGGTGGTGGTCCGGGTCCCGCGAGCCGATGCAGGCGACCTGTCGCGGGCGCTGCTCGAGCTGCAGCGGCAGCGTTCGAGCCGCAAGCTCGCCCCGGTCCGGATCCAGGTCGACCCCCCGACGCTCTGACGGGCTGGCCGGTGGCGGGAGGCCGGACGGACCGTGGACCGGGCCGAGAACCGAGCTGCCGACAGGGCTGACGCGTCGAGGCTGGTCCGGCTTCCCTAGGATGACGCCGTGTCCATCCAGTCGATCCGCTTGTTCGGGGACCCGATCCTGCGCAGGCCCGCGATCGAGGTCGTCGACTTCGACAAGGAGCTGCGCCGACTCGTCGAGGACCTCACCGACACCATGCTCGGCGCGCCCGGTGCGGGACTCGCCGCACCCCAGATCGGGGTGGGTCTGCGCGCGTTCACCTGGCACGTCGACGGCGAGGTCGGTCACCTGATCAACCCCTCGCTCGACCTGTCGACCGAGGTCCAGGACGGCCCCGAGGGCTGTCTGTCGATCCCCGACCTCACCTTCGACTGCAAGCGAGCGCTCTCGGTCGTCGCGCGCGGCTTCAACATGTACGGCGAACCCGTGCTCATCGAAGGCTCGGACCTGCTGGCCCGAGCGATCCAGCACGAGACCGACCACCTCGACGGTGTGCTCTTCGTCGATCGGCTCGACACCGACGCCCGCAAAGCAGCGATGAAGGCGATCCGCGAGTCCGACTGGTTCGGCCTGGAGAAGCCGACCGTCAAGGTGTCCCCGCACGCCACCAACGGCCTCGGGCTCTGATCGGCATGCGTCTCGTCTTCGCCGGCACTCCCGAGGTCGCGCTGCCCGCCCTCGACGCCATCGCCGACTCCGACCACGAGCTGGTCGGGGTCCTCACCCGACCCGACGCACCGGCAGGGCGTGGCCGACGGCTGATGGCGAGCCCGGTGGCGCAGCGCGCCGAGGAGCTCGGCGTACCGGTGCTGAAGCCGGCACACCCTCGCGAGCCCGAGTTCCAGGAGCAGCTGCGCGAGCTGGCGCCGGACTGCTGCCCGGTGGTCGCCTACGGAGCCCTGCTCCCGTCCTCCGCCCTCGAGATCCCCGAGCACGGCTGGGTCAACCTGCACTTCTCCGCCCTGCCGAACTGGCGCGGTGCGGCACCGGTCCAGCACTCCATCTGGGCCGGTGACGAGGTGACGGCTGCGACCACCTTCCGGATCGTCAGGGAGCTCGACGCCGGACCGGTCTTCGGCGTCATGACCGAGCGGATCCGACCCGACGACACGGCCGGCACGTTGCTGGCCCGGCTGGCCGAGGGCGGAGCCGGGCTGCTGACCGCGACGCTCGATGGGATCGCCGACGGCTCCCTCGAGGCTCGCCCCCAGCAGGCCGAGGGGATCAGCCTCGCCCCCAAGGTCGAGGTCGAGGACGCCCAGGTCGACTGGCGTCACCCGGCGATCGCCATCGACCGGCAGGTGCGCGCCTGCACGCCGGCCCCCGGTGCCTGGACGACGTACGGCGGGGACCGGTTCAAGCTCGGACCGGTCACGGTCACCGACACCGTGCTGCCCGCCGGCGAGCTCGCCGTCACCAAGAGCGAGGTCCTGGTCGGCACCGGCACGACCGCGGTCCGGCTCGGCGAAGTGCGGCCGTTCGGGAAGAAGCAGATGCCGGCCGCCGACTGGGCGCGCGGGGTGCGCGTCGCATCGGGCGCAGAGTTCGCGGTGGGTTTCGATGCGACCTGACCGCGGCTTCTATACGGTCAGGTGCATGACCACGCGGATCGCCTCTCGGAGACAGAGGAAGCCCACGTGGAATGACTGAGCCCCAGACCGGCCGCCCGGCCCGGCCCCCACGCCCGGCCACGCGACCGGCAGCCCGCGCGGGTGGCCGGTCGGCCGTGGACCCGGTCCGGCTCGCTGCTCTCGAGGTGCTCAAGGCCGTCCGCGTCGATGGTGCCTACACCAACCTGGTGCTGCCCTCGGTGCTGCGCCAGCACCAGCTGAGCGGCCGGGATGCCGCGTTCGTCACCGAGCTGGTGTCGGGAACGATCCGGCGGCGGGGGACCTACGACGCGATCCTGGCCGCCTGCATCGACCGTCCGCTCAGCAAGGTCGAGGCGAAGGTGCTCGACGCGCTCCGGCTCGGGACCCACCAGCTGCTCTCGATGCGCGTGCCCGCACACGCCGCGATCAGCACGACGGTCGACCTGGTCCGTGCCCGGAGCAGCTCCGGCGCCGGTGGGTTCGCGAACGCGGTGCTCCGCAAGGTGACCGAGCAGGACCTGACCGAGTGGATCGGTCGTGTCGCCCCGGATCCACGGGTCGCGCCGACCCGATTCGCAGCAATCGCCTACAGCCACCCGCGCTGGGTGGTCGACGAGCTCCGGTCCGCCGTCGGCGCCGACGAGCTGTTCGACCTGCTGGCCGCCGACAACGAGCCGCCGCGCGTCACGCTGGCCGCGCGACCCGGCCGTTCCACCCGCGAGGAGCTGCCCGGCGAGCCGACGCCGTACTCGCCCTTCGGAGTCATCCTCCCGGGAGGCGACCCCGGGGAGGTGCCGGCCGTGGCCGACGGACGCGCCGGTGTGCAGGACGAGGGGTCCCAGCTGGTCGCCGTGGCCCTGGCGGCAGCGCCGGTCGAGGGTCGCGACGAGCACTGGCTCGACCTCTGTGCAGGGCCCGGTGGGAAGGCGGCACTGCTGGCCGCGCTGGCCGCCCAGCGCGGCGCCCGGGTGGTGGCCTCCGAGCGTCAGGAGCACCGGGCCGGGCTGGTCCGGCGCGCCCTGAGCGGTGCGGACGGTGTGGCCGGGATCGTGACGGCCGACGGCGCTGCGCCGCCCTACCGCCACAGCTCGTTCGACCGCGTCCTCGTCGATGCGCCCTGCACCGGTCTGGGGGCGCTGCGCCGGCGGCCGGAGGCGCGTTGGCGTCGACGCGCCGACGACCTGCTCGCCCTGGTGCTGCTGCAGCGGCGGCTGGTGTCCGCGGCCCTGGACCTGGTCCGACCCGGCGGCGTCGTGCTCTATGCGACGTGCTCGCCGGTGATCTCCGAGACTCGTGGCGTGATCGGATCGGTGCTCGACAACCGCCGCGACGCGCGGTTGGAGGACGCTGCTCCGCTGCTGCCCGACATCCCCGACTGTCGCGGCCCCGTCGAGGGCACCCTCCAGCTGTGGCCACATCGGCACGGCACCGACGCGATGTTCATGGCGCTGCTCCGCAAGAGCGAGTAGTCCGCTCGACCGTGCGGCCACCAGGCGGCGCCACCCTCTAGATTGGTCGCATGCCGTCCACCTCGCCCGCGGTCGAGATCGAGGTCGACAACCGGGTGGTCCGGGTCTCCAACCCGGAGCGGGTCTACTTCGAGGAGTCGGGTGCGACCAAGCTCGATCTCGTCGAGTACTACCTCGCCGTCGGTCCCGGCATCGTCCAGGCCCTCTTCGAGCGACCGTGCATGCTGCACCGCTTCCCGAAGGGTCTGGCCGGGCCGAAGGTGCACCAGAAGCGGTTGCCGGCGGGCGCGCCCGCCTGGGTGGAGACCGTGCGGCTGCACTTCCCGCGCTGGGACCGCACCGCCGACGAGCTCTGCGTGACCGAGCTCGCAGCGGTGATCTGGGCGGTCCAGATGTCCACGGTCGAGTTCCACCCGTGGAACAGCCGCCGCGAGGACACCGAGAGGCCCGATGAGTGGCGCATCGACCTCGACCCCGGGCCGGACTGTGACTTCGACACGGTGCGCCGGGTCGCCCTCGTCGTCCAGGAGGTCCTCGACGAGCTCGGCGCGGTGGGATTCCCCAAGACCAGTGGCAGCAAGGGCCTGCACGTCTACGTCCGGATCCGTCCCGACCACGGGTTCCCGGCCGTGCGCCGCGCGGCGCTGGCCTTCGCTCGCGAGGTCGAGCGTCGAGCACCGGAGGACGTGACGACCGCGTGGTGGAAGAAGGACCGCGACCCACGCCACCTGTTCGTGGACTACAACCAGAACGCCCGTGATCACACCATCGCTGCGGCGTACTCCGTGCGCGGGCTTCCCGACGCCCGGGTCTCTGCGCCGATCCACTGGCACGAGGTCGCCGACGTGGACCCGCGGGACCTGACGATCTTCACGATGCCCGACCGGTTCGCCGCACTCGGCGACCTGCACGCCGACATCGACGAGCACGTCTTCGACATCGCCCCGCTGCTGGAGTGGGCGGAGCGCGACGAGCGTGCCGGCGACCAGCCGCCCGGGGAGGCCCCCGCCGACCACCGGAGGGCTCACTAGACTCCGGTGCGTGGGCCACATCCAGATCACTCCCAGCATCCTCAACGCCGACTTCGCCCGACTGGGCGAGGAGGTGGCCCGGATCGGGAGCGCGGACTGGGTGCACGTCGACGTGATGGACAACCACTTCGTCCCCAACCTGACCTTCGGTCCGACCATGGTCGAGGCGCTGGCACGGGTGAGCGACGTGCCGCTCGACGCACACCTGATGATCGAGGACGCCGATGACCACGCGCTCGACTACGTCGAGGCGGGCTGTGGCTCGGTCACGTTCCACGTCGAGGCGGCGAAGGCGCCGATCCGGCTGGCGCGCGAGATCCGCGGCCACGGCGCCCGGGCCGCGATGGCGCTCAAGCCCGCGACCCCGATCGACCCCTACGAGGATCTGCTCGCCGAGCTCGACATGGTGCTGGTGATGACCGTCGAGCCGGGCTTCGGCGGCCAGAAGTTCCTCGACCTGTGCCTGCCGAAGATCCGTCGGACCCGCGAGCTGATGAGCAAGCATGGCGTCGAGACCTGGCTCCAGGTGGACGGTGGTGTCAGCCTCGAGACCATCGAACGCTGCGCCGAGGCGGGCGCGGACGTGTTCGTCGCGGGGTCGGCGGTCTACTCGGCCGACGACCCGGACCGGATGGTGGCCGAGCTGCGCGCGAAGGCTCAGGCCGTCTCGGGCTGATCGACACGCGCGAGCGCGCGCTGGACGTGGGTGTCCAGCAGACGCCGCGCGTGGGCGAGGGGCATCGGCTCGTCGCCGGCGCAGACGGCGGCCCGCAGACCGTGCGCCAGCCCGAGTGCGATGTCCAGGTCGTCGACGTCGAGACGACGCTCGGTGGCGCGATCGAGGAGCGCGCGCTCCTCCAGTCGGACATCGCCCACCGTCCCACGCAGCTCCGGAGCCGAGCGTGCGAGCTCGCACCACGACAACCACACCCGGGTCCCGGCCACGGTGTGCTGGAAGTCGTGCTCCTCGGCGCTATCGTCGTCGGTCGCCGGCAGGAACGCCCGTACACCGTCGGACCAGATCCGCTCGGCGATGCCGGTGACCCACGCATGTCCGGATCGCATCGCGAGCAGGTGCAGCAGCCGCCGTCGGTTGTCGTAGTGGCTCGTCAGGCTGCCGAGGCTGATCCGCGTCTCGGCCGCGATCGCCCGGAGGGTCAGGCCGGTGATGCCGCGCTCGAGGAGGATGCGGTCCGCACTGCGCAAGACCTCGCCGGTGCGGTTGTTGGTGTCGATGTGGCGCGGCATGACGGCAGTGCAGCACG
>JBAWHI010000247.1:0-6872 GCA_049593675.1 Nocardioides sp. | reverse complement strand
GAGGTCTTCGATGTTCACTGGTCCTCCTGGAGGAGAGATCGCAGGGCGGCGGCGCCGCGCGAGGCGTGGCTCTTGACCGCCCCGCGGCTGATCCCGAGGGCGTCCGCGATCTCGGCCTCGGACAGATCGAGGTAGTAGCGCAGGGCGAGCACCTCGCGCTGCCGGTCGGGGAGGCTGCGCAGGGCGTGCAGCACGGCCGCGCGACGGTCGGTCGCGGGCGTCGGGTCGGCGGTCTCCACCGGTCGGAGGGTGGCGGCGTGCCGGGCGACGACGGCGCGGTGTCGCAGGGCGGATCGCGAGCGGTTGACCACCGCCTGGCGCAGGTAGGCCAGCGCCCGGTCGGGGTCGCGGAGCCGGGACCAGCGCCCGTGCACCGCGACGAAGGCGTCCTGCACGATCTCCTCCGCGGTGCCGATGTCGCGGACGAGCAGCACGGAGAGCCGGACCAGCTGCCGCCAGTGCGCGGCGTAGAGCTGCTCGAGGGCCTCGTCCGCCGTCCACGTCGGGCGCTGGGTCACGATCGTCACGCTAATGGCACGCTTCGGCCGGGGATCCGGTTTACTTGATGGCGGAGGAGGATTCGTGGAGGACTGTCTGTTCTGCAAGATCGTCGCGGGTGAGATCCCCGGCGACGTCGTGCACACCACCGAGCGGACCGTCGCGTTCCGCGACCTGGACCCGCAGGCTCCGACGCACGTCCTGGTCGTGCCGCGCCAGCACTTCGCGAACGCCGCCGAGCTCGCCGCCGGCGACCCGGTCGCCTCCGCCGAGCTGGTGTCCACCGCGGCCGCGGTCGCCACGGCCGAGGGCTACGACGACTACCGGTTGGTGTTCAACACCGGGGCAGGTGCGGGGCAGAGCGTGTTCCACACCCATCTGCACGTGCTCGCCGGGCGTCCGATGAACTGGCCTCCGGGATGATCCGCCGCCTGCTCGCAGCCACCGGTGTCGTCCTGGCGATGCTCGCGGTCTCCGGCTGCGTCCAGGCCGACGACGAACGCCGTACCGGATCGCCCACCGACCTCCTCTCGCCGGCCGCGCCGGCCGACCTGGTGGCCGACGGGCTCGCCGCCGTCCCGCCCGGCAAGTCGATCCCGCTCCGCCAGGGCGAGAAGCGGATGACGGTGGCCATGGACGAGGAGTACACCCCCTCGGCTCCCACGGGCTCCGGCACCGACGACTACCGCTGCTTCCTGCTCGACCCGGAGCTCGACAAGGACGTCTGGCTCACCGGCAGCCAGGTGCTGCCCGGCAACCCGCAGGTCGTGCACCACGTGATCCTGTTCCGGGTCGACCCCGAGCAGGTGGCCGAGGCCGAGGCGAAGGACGCGGAGACCCCCGCGGAGGGCTGGACCTGCTTCGGTGGGACCGGTCTCGAGGGCGACTTCGCCAACGTCGACGACGCCAACTGGCTGGCCGCGTGGGCTCCCGGTGGCGACGAGACCCAGACCCGCGACGGCTACGGCACCCAGCTCCGCGCTGGCTCGCAGATCGTGATGCAGGTCCACTACAACCTGCTGCAGGGGGCGGCCCCCGACGTCTCGAGCACCCAGCTGCGCTGGATGAAGGGCAGCGCCGACCTCACGCCGCTGCACACCGTCCAGATGGCGGCGCCGGTCGAGCTGCCGTGCCGGGAGGAGTTCAGCGACGGCATCCTGTGCAGCCGCCCCGCAGCCGAGGCCGACGTGCGCAAGCGGTTCGGCGCGGAGCAGAACACCCACAACCTCCTGCACCTGCTCTGCGACTCGGAGATCGAGGCGACCTCGACCACGACCTGCACCCGGACCATCAACCGGGGGATGACCATCCTCGGTGTCGCGGGGCACATGCACCTGCTGGGCCGCAAGATCTCGATGGAGACCAACCCGGGCACGCCGCAGGCCAAGCAGATCCTCGACATCCCGATCTGGGACTTCGACGACCAGGGCTCCAAGCCGCTGCCGAAGCCCCTGCACCTCGACGCCGGCGACACCGTCAAGGTCAGCTGCACGCACGTCCAGTGGCTGCGCGACGTGCTGCCCGCCTTCGAGGGACAGTCGGACCGCTACGTGCTGTGGGCCGAGGGCAGCACCGACGAGATGTGCCTGGGCACGCTCTCGGTCGCGTTCGACGACGAGTGACGACCCGGCCGGGACCCGGCTGAGACCTGGCCGGGACCTGGCGGGACCTGGCCGGGACCTGGCCGGGGCCGATCGGTGGGTCGGGCTGATGGCCGGGGTCAGGCTCCGCCGATGAGTCGCAGGACGAGGAGCAGGACCGGCAGCCCGAAGACCAGCAGCATCGCCCACGCCGTGATCCGGTGCATCGGCTTGGCCGGGTCGAGCCGGCCGGCGAAGTCGAGGATGGCGCCGTCCGGGACGTGGTGGCTCAGGCCCATCCGGCGGGCGTCGTCGGGCAGGTGCTGGCCCGCGAACCAGGCCGGAGGAGCGTCGTCGTCCCGCTCGTCATCCGGATCCCACCCCGAGTGCCGCCCCGAGTCGTCCGCCATGCACTCACGCTACTCGCTGGGACGCTTCGCCACGCTCCCGTAGCATGGACCCGTCAGATTCTCCGTCCGAAAGGCCGCCCTCCGGCGCATCCATGACTGACAGCAACCACCGGGACCGTCCCGCCAACTCCACCCGCCACACGGTGGTGGTCCCCAACAGCATCAACATGGTCAGCCTGCTGGGTCCTGGCGATGAGTTCCTCGGGATCATCGAGGGAGCCTTCGACGCCGAGATCCACGTGCGCGGCAACCGGATCACCCTGCTCGGGGAGCCCGGCGAGGTCGCGCTGGCCGAGCGCCTGCTCGACGAGCTGGTGACGATCATCCGCACCGGTCAGGGCATCACGTCCGAGACCGTCGAGCGGGTGCACACGATGCTGCGCGCTGAGACGACCGAGCGCCCCGCCGACGTGCTGAGCCTCAACATCCTGAGCAACCGGGGACGCTCGATCCGCCCGAAGACGCTCAACCAGAAGCGCTACGTCGACGCGATCGACAACCACACGATCACCTTCGGCATCGGTCCGGCCGGCACCGGCAAGACCTACCTCGCGATGGCGAAGGCCGTGCAGGCGCTGCAGTCGAAGAACGTCAACCGGATCATCCTGACCCGGCCGGCCGTCGAGGCGGGGGAGCGGCTCGGGTTCCTGCCCGGCACGCTCAGCGAGAAGATCGACCCCTACCTGCGTCCGCTCTACGACGCCCTGCACGACATGATCGACCCGGAGACGATCCCGAAGCTCCTGGCGGCGGGGACGATCGAGGTGGCGCCGCTCGCCTACATGCGAGGCCGGTCGCTCAACGACTCGTTCATCATCCTCGACGAGGCGCAGAACACGACGCCCGAGCAGATGAAGATGTTCCTGACCCGGCTCGGGTTCGGCTCCAAGATCGTCGTCACCGGTGACGTCACCCAGGTCGACCTGCCGGGCGGCACGAAGTCCGGGCTGCGCGTGGTCGAGGAGATCCTCGACGGGGTCGAGGACCTGTCCTTCAACCGGCTCACCGCCCACGACGTCGTGCGCCACCGCCTGGTCGGCAAGATCGTCGCGGCCTACGACGACTTCGACGCGCGCGTCAACCTGTTGCCGGCGCAGCGGTCGTGATCCGTCGATGAGCATCGAGATCCTCAACGAGTCCGGCCGCGATCTCGACGAGCGGCAGCTGGCTGCCCTCAGTCGGTTCGTGATGGACCGGATGCGGGTGCATGCACTCGCGGAGCTGTGCATCAAGGCCGTCGACGAGGCGACCATCGCCGAGCTCAACGAGCAGTGGATGGAGAAGGAGGGGCCGACCGACGTGCTCGCCTTCCCGATGGACGAGCTGCGCCCCGGACTGGTCAACGAGGAGCCCGAGGAGGGCGTCCTCGGCGACCTGGTCCTCTGCCCCGACGTCGCCGCCCGACAGGCGAGCGCCGCTGGCCACGCCGCCGAGGCCGAGATCGAGCTGCTCACCGTGCACGGCATCTTGCACCTGCTCGGCTACGACCACGCCGAGCCCGAGGAGCACAAGGAGATGTTCGGCCTGCAGGACGAGCTCCTGGCGGCCTGGCGGTCCCAGTGAGCATCTGGCTGCTTCTCATCGCGGCCGCGCTCGTCGTCCTCGCCGGACTCTTCTCGGCCGCGGACGCGGCGCTGTCGTCGTTCTCCCGCGCCCGCGCCGAGGAGCTCCAGGGTGAGGGTCGCGCGGGAGCGGGTCGCCTGCTGGTGCTGCTCGACGACCTGCCGCGCTACCTGAACACCGCGCTGCTCCTGCGACTGCTCTGCGAGATCTCCGCGATCGTCCTGGTCTCGCTCGAGATCTACCAGGCCTACGACGCAGCCTGGTGGCCGACCGTGCTGACCGTCATCGGCGTGATGCTGGTGGTCTCCTTCGTCGCGATCGGCGTCGCGCCCCGGACGGTCGGCCGGCAGCACTCCGACCGCGTCGCCCTCGCGTCGGCACCGCCGCTCGCGCGGATCACGGCGGTGCTCGGGCCGCTGCCGAAGCTGCTGATCCTGGTCGGCAACGCGCTGACGCCGGGCAAGGGCTTCCGGGAGGGCCCCTTCGCGACGGAGACCGAGCTGCGCGAGCTGGTCGACTTCGCCGAGGCGTCCTCGGTGATCGAGTCGGGCGAGCGGAAGATGATCCACGACGTCCTGGAGCTCGGCGACACCATCGCCCGTGAGGTGATGGTGCCCCGCAACGACGTGGTCTACATCGAGCACTACAAGAACCTGCGGCAGACGCTGTCGCTGTTCCTGCGCAGCGGCTACTCGCGGATCCCGGTGATCGGCGAGAACCTCGACGACATCGTCGGCTTCGCCTACCTCAAGGACATCGTGCGGCGCGACTTCGAGGCTCCCGACGTCGAGTTCACGCAGAAGATCGCCGAGATGAGCCGCCCGGCGTACTTCGTGCCGGAGTCGAAGCCGGTCGACGGGCTGCTGTCGGAGATGCAGGCCAAGCGCCAGCACATCGCGGTCGTCGTCGACGAGTACGGCGGCACCGCCGGGTTGGTCACGATCGAGGACATCCTCGAGGAGATCGTCGGGGAGATCACCGACGAGTACGACGAGGAGGTCGTCGAGGTCGAGCAGTTCCCCGACGGCACGCTCCGGGTCTCCTCGCGCTACCCCATCGACGACCTCGACGAGCTGTTCGGCGACGAGGTCGAGGAGGAGGACGTCGACAGCGTCGGCGGCCTGATGGCCAAGCACCTGGGACGGGTGCCGATCCCCGGGTCGACGGTGGAGGCACACGGGCTGCGCTTCGAGGCCGAGGCGGCGCTGGGTCGCCGCAACAAGATCGGCACCGTGCGGATCGGTCGCGTGGAGCCGCGCGACGGTGAGAGCGAGGACGACGATGAGTGATCAGCCCGCCCTGTCGGCCGAGGACCGCAAGCTGGTCACCTTGGCCCGGGCCACGCGTGCGCGCACGGGAGCGGCCGAGGGGGCCGCGGTGCGCGACGCGGACGGACGCACGTACGCCGCGGCCACGGTCGACCTGCCGTCGCTCCAGATCTCCGCGCTCGGGGTCTGTGTCGCCATGGCGGTCGCGTCCGGCTCGACGGGACTCGAGGCGGCGGTCGTGCTCGGCGGGGCGGAGGCGGTCGACCCTGCAGACCTCGACGTGCTCGTCGACTTCGCCGGCGACGGGGTCCCGGTGCACCTGGGCGACCCGCGCGGCACGGTCGCGCTGACCACCCGGACGTCGCGCCCCGGAGCCTGACGGCGGCCATGCCCCGCCTGATCCTGCTCGAGGACCGCCCGGCCCTCCCCGACCGGCGCCGGGGGACCCGGTGGTCCAGACGACCTCCGAGGCGGTGGAGGACTCCCACCAGGCGGTACGGGCCGCGATCGTCGACACTCGAGTGACGCCTGGGGTCCGGCTGCAGTAGGTTGAGGGCCGTGGAACTGCGTGGCTGGGCGGCCCACGAGGACGCCGTGAGTCGGCTGCGAGCGTCGTACGCCGCAGTCCCGTCCGGTGCTCCTGTGCGGCTCGCCAAGAAGACCTCGAACCTGTTCCGTCCGCGGGCGGCCACCTCGGCACCCGGCCTGGACGTGAGCGGCCTGACCGGCGTGATCGCGGTCGATGCGAACGCAAGGACGGCCGACGTGCAGGGCATGTGCACCTACGAGGACCTCGTCGACGCGACGCTGCCCTACGGTCTGATCCCGCACGTCGTCCCGCAGCTGCGGACGATCACCCTCGGTGGCGCGGTGACCGGACTCGGCATCGAGTCCACCAGCTTCCGCCTGGGCTTCCCGCATGAGTCCGTCCTCGAGATGGACGTGTTCACCGGAGCCGGCGACGTCGTCACCTGCCGTCCCGGTCCCGACGGCGAGCACAGCGACCTCTTCGATGCCTTCCCGAACTCCTACGGGTCGCTCGGGTACGCGACGCGGCTCACGATCGAGCTGATGCCCGTCCCGGGGCACGTCTCGCTCCGACACGTGCGCTTCGACGACCTCGGGTTGCTGACGAAGACGATGACCGAGATCGCGGACGCCGCGTCGTACGACGGGGTCCGGGTCGACGCACTCGACGGCGTCGCCTTCGGACCGGGCGAGTACTACCTGACCCTCGCCGAGTGGAGCGCCACCGGCGGGCCCACGAGCGACTACACCGGGCAGGACATCTACTACCGCTCGATCCAGCAGCGCGAGAGCGACCTGCTCACGATGGCCGACTACCTGTGGCGCTGGGACACCGACTGGTTCTGGTGCTCGGGTGCGTTCGGCGTGCAGAACCCGAGGGTCCGGCGGCTGTGGCCCCGGCGCTGGCGGCGCTCGGACGTCTACCACCGGCTGATCGGCCTGGACCGGCGGACCGGTTTCATCGACTGGGTGGACCGGCGCCAGGGCAAGCCGATGCGCGAGCGGGTCATCCAGGACATCGAGGT
>JBAWHI010000246.1:0-4700 GCA_049593675.1 Nocardioides sp. | reverse complement strand
CGCGCGGGCCCGGAGGCATGCTCGCCGTGGCCCTCGCCGGCCTCGTGGTCGGCCTCGGCCTGGTCGGCCTGACCTGGGCCTCGCTGCGCTCCTGCGAGGGCGTCCAGGGCACCTCGTCCTGCGGAGGGGCCGGCTACCCCCTGCTCGGGCTGATCCTGGTCGCGATGATCGTCGTGGGCTCGCTGCTGCTGCGCTTCCTGCGCGTCGCCGACCCGACGAGCACCAGCTTCCTCGGTGTCGGCCTGGCCGCGGTCGTCGCGCTGCTGATCCTCGTCGACCGACTGCTGGACCGCGAGATGATCGTGGTGATCCCGCTCGTGTGCGCCGGCACCTTCGCCCTCGCCCACTGGGTCACGCGGACGCTCATCGAGCCGGCCGAGCCGGCCGACGGCTGACCGACCTGCGGCGTGCCCGGACGACCCTCCCGCGTGTGGCACGACTCGCGTGCGGGCAGCGGGAGTCTCCGGGTATCCGGAGAATTCCAGCCGTCAGCCGGCCGCGACCAGCTCCGCGATCTGCACGGTGTTGAGCGCAGCCCCCTTGCGCAGGTTGTCACCCGAGATGAACAGGGCGAGCCCACGGTCGTCGTCGACGCCGGGGTCCTGGCGGATCCGGCCGACGTACGACGGGTCCTTGCCCGCGGCGTGCAGCGGGTTCGGGATGTCGGAGAGCTCGACGCCCGGAGCAGCAGCCAGCAGCTCGGTCGCCCGCTCGACGCTCAGCGCCCGCTCGAACTCGGCGTTGATCGCCAGCGAGTGGCCGGTGAAGACGGGCACCCGGACGCAGATGCCCGACACCCGCAGGTCCGGGATGCCGAGGATCTTGCGGGACTCGTTGCGGAGCTTCTGCTCCTCGTCGGTCTCGTGCAGGCCGTCGTCGACGATCGCGCCGGCCAGCGGCAGCACGTTGTAGGCGATGGTCCGGGCGTACTTCTCGGGCTCGGGGAAGGTCACCGCCTCGCCGTCGTAGGCGAGCTCGCGTGCCTTGTCGCCCGCCGCGGCGACCTGGCTGGCCAGCTCCTCGACGCCGGCCACGCCGGAGCCGGAGACGGCCTGGTAGGTCGAGGCAATCAGGCGCACCAGGCCGGCCTCGTCGTGCAGTGCTTTGAGCACCGGCATCGCGGCCATCGTGGTGCAGTTCGGGTTGGCGATGATGCCACGGCCGGCCTCGATCACACCGCGGGCGGCCTCGGGGTTGACCTCGGAGACGACCAGCGCGATGGCGGGGTCCCGGCGGAAGGCCGAGGAGTTGTCGACGACGATCACCCCGGCGTCGACGAAGGCCGGCGCCAGGGCGCGCGAGGTCGTCGCACCGGCAGAGAACAGGGCGATGTCGAGCCCGGAAGGGTCCGCGGTGGCCGCGTCCTCGACGGTGATCTCCCGGCCGCCGAACCCCAGCACCGCTCCCGCGGACCGGGCGGAGGCGAAGAAGCGCACCTCGTCGGCGGGGAAGCCCCGCTCCTCCAGGATCTGGCGCATGGCCACGCCCACCTGTCCGGTGGCGCCGACGATTCCCAGGCGTACGCCGCTCATCGGCCGGTCCCTCCGTAGACGACCGCTTCGACCTCGGTCGAGTCGAGGTCGAAGGCCGTGTGGGTCGCGCGCACCGCGTCGTCGACCTGCGCCTCGTCGACGATCACCGAGATCCGGATCTCCGAGGTGGAGATCATCTCGATGTTCACCCCGGCGGATGCGAGGCAGGCGAAGAACCGGGCGGTGATGCCGGGGTGCGAGCGCATCCCGGCGCCCACCAGCGACACCTTGCCCACCTGGTCGTCGTACAGCAGCTTGTCGTAGCCGACCTCGTCCTGGATCCGGGCCAGCGCGCCCATCGCCGACTGACCGTCGGTGCGGGGCAGCGTGAACGAGATGTCGGTGCGCGCGGTGGCGGCGGCCGACACGTTCTGCACCACCATGTCGATGTTGACCTCGGAGGCCGCGAGCGCTTCGAAGATCCGAGCCGCCTCGCCGACCTTGTCGGGCACCCCGACCACGGTGATCTTGGCCTCGCTGCGGTCGTGAGCAACGCCGGCGATGATCGCCTGCTCCATCTCTTCGTCTCCTGCCTGGCTGTCCGGGATGACCCAGGTGCCCTCCTTCTGCGAGAAGGAGGACCGCACATGGATCGGCATGTCGTAACGGCGGGCGTACTCGACGCACCGCAGGTGAAGGATCTTCGCGCCCGAGGCGGCCATCTCGAGCATCTCCTCGGTGCCGATGCGGGCGAGCTTGCGGGCCGCCGGCACGATGCGCGGGTCGGCGGTGAAGACGCCGTCGACGTCGGTGTAGATCTCGCAGACCTCGGCCCCGAGGGCCGCGGCCAGGGCGACCGCGGTCGTGTCGGTGCCACCGCGCCCGAGGGTGGTGATCTCCTTGGTGTCCTGGGAGACGCCCTGGAAGCCGGCGACGATCACGATGTGGCCCTCGGCGATCGCCGACTCGATCCGGCCCGGGGTGACGTCGATGATCTTCGCCCGGCCGTGCACCGAGTCGGTGATCACTCCGGCCTGTGAGCCCGTGAACGAGCGAGCGCTGTAGCCGAGGTCGGAGATCGCCATCGCGACCAGCGCCATCGAGATGCGCTCACCGGCCGTGAGCAGCATGTCGAGCTCGCGGGCCGGCGGGGCCGGACTGACCGCCTGCGCCTTGTCGATGAGGTCATCGGTGGTGTCGCCCATCGCCGAGACGGCCACGACGACGTCGTGGCCCGACTTCTTGGCCTCGACGATGCGCCGGGCGACGCGCTTGATCGCCTCCGGGGTCGCGACGGACGATCCGCCGTACTTCTGCACGACAATGCCCACTGCTGGTCCCTCTGACTCGACGGCTTCCGAGGGGCCGAGTCTACCGACGAGGGCGGGTCTCTCCGTCGAGCATCTCATCGGCGGCCGCCAGCTGGTCCTCCTCGCCGGAGATCTCCGCGTCGAGGCGGTCGTGGGCGACCACCGACAGCAGCGCATTGAGCGCCACCCCGGCCAGGTTGCCCCAGGAGGAGACGTAGGAGAACTGCCACCACCACAGCGCCTCCTCGACGTTGCCGAGCCGGTAGTGGCGCAGTCCGTTCTCGAGGTCGGTCGCGATGCTGGTGAGGTCGTCGGAGAGCTGGCCCTCGATGAGCTCGGGGACGTAGGGGTCGAAGACGTAGGTGTAGGTGTCGATCGAGTCGAGCATGTCGGCCAGCCGGAGCCGCATCTGGTCGATGTCGGGCTCGGGGCCGACGTCGGGCTGGTACTCCGCGATCGGTGTGAAGTCGCGCTGCGCGCCGAGCCGGGCACCGGCGAGCAGCACCTGGCTGATCTCCAGCAGCAGCAGCGAGATCGCCTGGCCGGCGTTGTTCTCACGCGCGATGGCCTGCAGCGCGATCAGGAAGCTCTCGACCTGATCGGCGATCTGCTGGGCGAACTCCTCGGTCTCGGCATCCATCGGGGGGCCGAACGGGCTGGTCGGGGTCTCAGTCATCTGCGGATCGCCTTCCTGCGAACGCGCGGCCCAGGGTCACCTCGTCGGCGTACTCCAGGTCGCCACCTACCGGCAGTCCACTCGCCAAGCGCGTCACGCGCAACCCGAGCGGCTTCAACATCCGGGTGAGATAGGTCGCGGTCGCCTCTCCCTCGAGGTTCGGATCGGTGGCCAGGATGGTCTCGGTGATGGTGCCGTCCGCGAGCCGGACCATCAGCTCACGGATCCGCAGTTGGTCGGGTCCGATGCCGTCGATCGGCGAGATCGCGCCGCCGAGGACGTGGTAGCGACCGCGGAACTCGCGGGTGCGCTCGATCGCCACGACGTCCTTGTACTCCTCGACCACGCAGAGCACCGCAGGGTCGCGACGGGGATCTCGGCAGATCCGGCACTGCTCGTCCTCGGAGACGTTGAAGCAGACCGAACAGAACTGCACCTTGGCCTTGACCTCGATCAGCACGTCCGCGAGGCGGCGTACGTCGGTCGGGTCTGCCTGCAGCAGGTGGAACGCGATCCGCTGCGCGCTCTTGGGACCGACGCCGGGCAGTCGCCCGAGCTCGTCGATGAGGTCCTGAACGACTCCTTCGTACAAGTGACGGCCCTAGAAACCGAGCTGTCCGGGCGCGCCGGGCGGCTCCTCGGCGCCGCCTGCGAGCGGGCCGAGTGCCTCGCCGGCCAGGGCGTCGGCCTGCGCCTTCGCGTCGCGGTAGGCCGCGACGATCATGTCCCCGAGGTCGGAGAGGTCGTCGGTGTCGCTGCCGTCGAAGCCACCGGCCTTGATCTCCACGCCGACGAGCTCGCCGACGCCGTTGACCTGGACCACCACGGCACCGCCGGCGACGGTGCCGTCGACCACCGTCTCGCTGAGCTGCTGCTGGGCGCTCTGCAGCTGCTCCTGCATCTGCTGGGCCTGCTGGAGCAGGGCGTTCATGTCGAATCCCTCGCCGCCGAGGGCCTCGAAGGGGTTCTGGCTCATGTCAGGCCTTTCGCTGGGGACGTCTGGGCGTCATGGGTGGCGGATCTCCTCGATCATCTGGGCGCCGAGCTCGCGCTGGAGCAGCTCGGCGGTGCTCAGCCCCTGCTGCTCGGCATCGAGGTCGTCGGGGTGGGCGTCGGCGTCGGCCGAGGCCCAGTCGGGCCCGGACTCCGCCTTCGGCGCATCGGTCGACCGGGTCTGCTGGATCGCCTCCCGCGCCGCCGAGCTCGCCTCGGGGGCAGGGGGTGCGGCCGGCTCGGGAGCGG
>JBAWHI010000245.1:0-1958 GCA_049593675.1 Nocardioides sp. | reverse complement strand
GTCGACCACCACTACCGACAGGCGATCACCGCCGCCGGCACCGGCTGCGCGGCCGCCCTGGACGCGGAGCGCTACCTCGCGGAGCTCGACCACGCCGCCTCCGGTCCGCGCGACGCCCAGGCCCGCTCGGACGCCGAGATGGCTCCCGAGGCGGTCCAGACCGCCGGCGCGTAGTCGGGCCGCGCCAGCGGACCGACTGGTGGTGGTCGAGCAAGCCGCTCGGCTGACGAAGGAAGCCGAGACCGGCGTGTCGAGACCAAGGCGCCAGCGGACCGACTGCTGGTGGTCGAGCGAGCCGCTCGGCTGAGGAACGAAGCCGAGACCGGCGTGTCGAGACCAAGGCGCCAGCAGACCGGCGTGCCGGGACCGGGTGCGTCGGGGAACAATCGTGCCCCGGTGCCTGTTGACTGAGATCAGACCTCGTGTTCACCGAAGAAGGGAATCAATCCTGTGGGCAACATCAACGCTGTGACCGACGCCGAGTTCGACGCTCAGGTCCTCAAGTCCGACAAGCCGGTCCTCGTGGACTTCTGGGCCGAGTGGTGCGGTCCGTGCCGTCAGGTGGCCCCGATCCTCGACGAGATCGCCACGAGCCACGGTGACAAGATCACGTTCCTCAAGATGAACGTCGACGAGAACCCGGTCACGCCGTCGAGCTACCGGGTCACCGGCATCCCGACGATCAACGTCTACCAGGGCGGCGAGGTCGTGAAGACCATCGTGGGCGCCCGGCCGAAGGCTGCGCTGCTCAACGAGCTGTCCGACTTCATCTGAGCTGCCCTGGCCTGAGCCCGCGAAGGCCAGGACCCAGCAGCCAGGTCGAGTAGCCCCGCGAGCGACGAAGGAGCTCGCGACGGGCGTATCGAGACCCAGCCGCCGAGCTAGTGATCCATCGCCCGCGAGGCCCGCGTCGCTTTCGGCGCCGGGCCTCGCGCCGATTTCGGGGCGACCGCGCCGACCAGCCTCTCGAGGGCCGCCTCGACCTCGTCACGCCAGGTGATCGCGGTGCGGAGGTCCATCCGCATCCGCGGGTACGTCGGGTGCGGTCGATGGGTCTTGAAGCCGACGCCGCCGAGGAAGTCGACGGGCACCACGCAGCGCCCAGCACGTCCGCGGGCGTCGCCGAACGCCTCGACGGCGCCGATGCCGCCTCGGCCGATCAGATCCCGCGCCATCCCCTGCACCAGCATCCGGCCCAGCCCGGCACCCCGATGGGCCGGCGCGACGTACGCCGCGGTGAGCAGCACCGCGTCCGGTGAGACCGGCGCGGTCGGGAAGCCGGCTGCACCCGGCACGAATGCCTCGGGGGCATAGGTCAGGTAGCCGACCGGCTCGTCGTCGACCAGGGCCACCCGGCCGCACGACCCCCAGTCGCGGAGCACCTGCGAGACCCAGGCCTCCTTCTCGGCGGCCGGATCCTCGACCCGATCGCGGCGCACGGGGTCCAGCTCCCAGACCAGGCACGCCCGGCACGGCGCGGCGAGCTCCTCGAGGTGGTCCAGCGTCAGCCGGACGATCTTGCGCGACATCGCACCTCCGTGGATGAACCCCTCCGCCATGGTAGGCCGCGGCCTGCGAGGATGGCAGCGTGCGCACGATCAGACAGAGCCGCAAGCTGCAGAACGTCCGCTACGACGTGCGAGGTCCGATCCTGGTCGAGGCCCAGCGCCTCGAGGCCGAGGGACACCACATCTTGAAGCTCAACATCGGCAACACGGCGCCGTTCGGCTTCGAGGCCCCCGAGTCGATCGTGGCCGACATCGTGCACCACCTGCCGGACTCCCAGGGCTACAGCGACAGCCAGGGCATCTACCCGGCCCGGACGGCCGTCGCGCAGTACTACCAGAGCCGCGGGCTGCGGGAGGTCTCGGTCGAGGACGTCTTCATCGGCAACGGCGTCTCCGAGCTGATCACGATGGTGCTCCAGGCCTTCCTCGACGACGGCAACGAGGTGCTGG
>JBAWHI010000244.1:0-8484 GCA_049593675.1 Nocardioides sp. | reverse complement strand
ACCAGGTCGACGACCTGGTGGGTGAAGCCGTGCTCGTAGCCGAGTCCGTGGCCCGGGGGCCACCACGCGGCGACGTAGGGGTGGCCCGCCTCGGTGGCGAGGATCCGGCGGAAGCCGGCGTGCTCGGCGTCGTCGCGGGCGTCGAAGTACTCCAGGACGTTCATGTCCTCGAAGTCGAAGGCCAGGCTGCCGAGAGATCCGTTGACCTCGATCCGGATCGCGTTCTTGCGACCGGTCGCGAAGCGGGTGGCCTCGAAGACGCCCATCGCCCCGGAGGAGAAGGTCGCGAGGAACGACGCCGCGTCGTCCACGGTGACCGGCCCGCGCTCGGCCGACACGCCACCGCCGCCGAGGGTCCCGGCGGTGTCACCGGCGGCGTAGGGCCGCTCCTTGACGAAGGTCTCGAGACGGCCGGCGAGCTCGACGATCCGCTCGCCGGTGATGAACTGGGTCAGGTCGATGACGTGGGCGCCGATGTCGCCGAGCGCACCCGAGCCGGCCTTGGCCTTGTCGAGCCGCCAGGACAGCGGCGCGTCGGCGTCGGCGATCCAGTCCTGGAGGTACGCCGCGCGGACGTGTCGGATCTCGCCGATCCGGCCGTCCTCGACCAGCTGACGGGCCAGCGCGATCGCCGGGACCCGGCGGTAGGTGAAGCCGACCATCGTGTGCACGCCGCGGGTGCGCGCCTCGGCGGCGGCGGCGGCCATCTCCTCCGCCTCGGCCACGGTGTTGGCCAGCGGCTTCTCGCAGAGCACGTGCTTGCCGGCGCGGAGTGCGGCGATCGCGATCTCGGCGTGCGTGAAGCCCGGGGTGCAGATGTCGATCAGGTCGATGTCGTCGCGGGCGATGACCTCGCGCCAGTCTGCGGAGCTCTCGGCCCAGCCGAGTCGGTTCGCGGCCTCGGCGGCGCGACCGGCGTCATGGCCGACGAGGACCGCCATCTCGGGATGCAGGGGGAGGTCGAAGAAGCGGGGGGCGGTGCGCCAGGCCTGTGAGTGGGCGTTGCCCATGAAGGCATGCCCGACCATGGCGACGCGCAGGGCGGGGGTTGGTGCGGATGTCTCGGTCATCGAGGTGCTCCCGGGTGGGGGCGTGCCCGCCCCGAAGGGTTGGGGCGGGCACGCTGGTGGTCAGTACGCCGTCGCTCAGGACTCGATCGCGGTGTCGATGTACTGGTCGACGTTGTCGGCGGTGACCACGGGTGCGTAGAGCTGGACGGTCCGCGGGACCTCCACCTCCACGAGGTCGCTCATCGCCTTCTCCTGCGAGAGCAGGCGAGCCAGCTTGATGCCGTCAGCGGCCTGGGTCGACGGGTAGATGACGGTCGCCTTGAGCACGCCGTCGTCGTCCTGGATCGACCGCATGGCGTTCGCCGATCCGGCACCACCGATCATCACGAACTCGTCGCGGCCGGCCTCGTCGATCGCGGCCAGCACGCCGACACCCTGGTCGTCGTCGTGGTTCCACAGGAAGTCGATCTTCGGGGCGGCCTGCAGCAGGTTCGCGGCGGCGTCCGAGCCGCCCTCGACGGTGAAGTCGGCGGCGACGCGGTTGTCGACGTCGAGACCGCACTCCTTGAGCGCGTCCTCGAAGCCCTGGCTGCGGTCCTGGGTCAGCGGCAGCGAGTCGATGCCGGCGATCTCGGCGACGACGGCGTCCTTGTTGCCGCCGGCCTCCTCGCAGACGTACTCACCGGCAGAGACACCCATGCCGTAGTTGTCGCCGAGGACGGTGACGCGCGCGGCGTTCGGGTCGTTGAACTCACGGTCCACGTTGATGACCGGGATGCCGGCCGCCATCGCCTCGAGAGCGACCGGCGTCATCGCGGCGCCGTCGAAGGGCAGCAGGACGATCGCGTCGACGCCGTCGTTGATGAAGGTCTCGACCTGGCTGATCTGCAGCGCCACGTCGTTGGTGCCCTCGGCGACACGGAGGTCGATGTCGTCGTACTTCTCGGCCTCCTTCTTGGCGGACTCGGTGATCGAGCCCATCCAGCCGTGGTCGGCCGCGGGGGCGGAGAAGCCGATGACGACCTCGTCGCCGGCCTCGTCGTTGGAGCCCGCCTCCGCGGCGGACGTGCCGCCGCTGGTGTCGTCGCTCTCGTCGTCGCCGGAGTCGTTGCTGGTGCAGGCAGCCAGCGAGAAGACGGCGACGCCGGCGACCAGGCTGGTGGCGAACCGCTTCCTGGACTTCGTGGTGGTGGACCGCAGGGACATGGTGGTGCTCCTTGGTTGAGACGCGATGTGGTGCTGGGTGGTGGGGTGGTGCAGCCGTGGTCCGGCTAGTTGTTGCTCCGAGACGCCAACCGCTGCTGCAGCAGCACGGCGGCGACGATGATGACTCCCTTGAGGAGTGCCTGCTCCGAGATGGAGCGGTTGTTGAGCGTGAAGACGTTGGTGAGCGTCATGAAGATGAGGACGCCGAGCACGGTGCCGACGATGGTGCCGCGACCGCCGGCGAGCAGGGTGCCGCCGATGACGACCGCCGCGATGGCGTCCAGCTCGTAGAGCAGGCCGTGCGTCGAGCTGCCGGTGCCGGTCTGGGCGACCAGCATCAGGGCGGCGATGCCGCAGCACACGCCGACCAGCACGTAGAGGTAGACGGTGTGCCGCTTGACGTCGATGCCGGCGAGTCGCGCCGCCTCGGGGTTGCCGCCGACCGCGATCGTCCGCCGTCCGAAGGTCGTGCGGTTGAGCATGACCCAGCCGATGATCGCGACGATGGCGAACAGGTAGATCCGCATGTCGATGCCGAACAGCTCGCTGCGGAAGAAGTCCGAGAACGCCTTGACCTGGTCGTACTCGCGGGTGTCGATGATCTGGGTCTTGCGGTCGCTGATGATCTCGGCCAGCCCGCGGGCGCTGGCCAGCATGGCCAGGGTCATGATGAACGGCACGATCTTCCCGTAGGAGATCAGCAGCCCGTTGACCAGACCGCACCCGGCGCCGACGATCAGCGCGGCCAGCACCATGGCGAGCCAGTGGGTGTCCTCGGCCATCGTCTGCGTGGCGACGGTGGTGCACCAGACCGATGAGAGCGCGACGATCGCACCCACGGACAGGTCGATGCCGCCGCCGATGATCACGAAGGTCATGCCGATGCTGATCACGCCGATCGGGGCGGCGAGCCGCAGGATCGTGAGGGCGTTGTCCGGCGAAGCGAACCGGTCGCCGGCGGTGATGACCGCGACGATGCAGATCAGCAGCAGCGCGACGACCAGACCGAGGTTGCGGCCGACGCTGCCGCGCAGCAGGCCCCGGGCGGGGCTGCTCTCCTGGCTCGTCCCGATCGCGGCCTGCTCGACCTGGGCACTGTCCTGGCTCATGCCGGCACCTTTCCTTCCATGACGAGGTCGAGGACCTTCGCTTCGTCGATCGCGGTCGCGGCGGACTCGTGGACGACGACGCCCTCGCGGACGACGAGCGCCCGGTCCGCCAGGCCGAGCACCTCCTCGATCTCACTGGAGACGACCACGACGGCGACGCCGCGGTCGGCCAGCGACCGGATGAGCTGGTAGATCTCGGACCGTGCTCCGACGTCCACCCCGCGGGTGGGCTCGTCGAGCAGCAGCACCCGGCACTCGCGCAGCAGCCACCGGGCGAGCACGACCTTCTGCTGGTTGCCGCCCGACAGGGTGCGCACGGCCCGGCTCACGCCGCTCGGGCGTACGTCGAGGCTCTCGGTGAGCTCGGTGGCCCGGCGTCGTTCGCCGGCCTGGTCGAGGAACCCGAGGCGGGCGAACCTGCTCATCGAGGACACCGTGACGTTCTTGTAGACGGCCTCATCGAGCAGCAGGCCCTGGCTCTTGCGCTCCTCGGGCGCGAGGCCGACACCGGCCCGGACCGCGCTGCCGACCGAGCCGCGGCGCAGCTTCTTGCCGTCGACGCTGACGGTCCCGGCCGACGCGCGCCGCGCGCCGTACAAGGTCTCGATCATCTCGGAGCGACCGGCGCCCACGAGGCCGGCCAGGCCGACGATCTCACCGGCGTGCACGGTGAGGTCGAGGTCCGCGAACACGCCGGCGAGCGCCAGGCCCCGCACCTCCAGGACCGGCTCGCCGCCGTCGCGGGGAGCATCGGAGCGGGGCGGGAAGACGTACTCGATCGAGCGACCGGTCATCAGCCGGATCAGCTCTGCCGTGGGGGTCTCGGTGACCGCGAGGCCGGTGGCGACGGTCGCTCCGTCCTTGAGGACGGTGATCCGGTCGCCGATCTCGCGGATCTCCTCGAGCCGGTGCGAGATGTAGACCACCGCGACACCCTCGGCGGTGAGGTCCCGGATGACCCGGAACAGGTTCTTGACCTCCTCGCCGTCGAGCACCGCGGACGGCTCGTCGAGGATCAGCAGCCGGGTGTCTCGCGACAGCGCGCGCGCCATGCTCACGATCTGCTGCTTGGCCGGGGACAGCTCGCCGACAGCCCTGGTCGGGGCGATCTCGGAGTGGCCGAGCCGGGCGAGGAGCTCGCGCACGGTCTGGTGGGCCTTGGTGCGCTGGGTGAACCCCGCCCGGGAGACCTCGTGCCCGAGGTAGACGTTCTCCGTCACGTCGAGGTGCGGGACGAGGTCGAGCTCCTGGTAGATCGTCGCGACCCCGTGACCGATCGCCTTGGCCGGCGAGGAGAAGGACACCACCTCGCCGTCCCAGGCGATGGTGCCGTCGTCGGGCTGGTGGAAGCCCGAGAGCACCTTGATCAGCGTCGACTTGCCGGCGCCGTTCTGGCCGAGGAGGCAGTGGACCTCGCCGGCGCGGACGTCGAGGTCCACCCCGTCGAGGGCGCGGACGCCGGGGAACTCCTTGACGATCCCGGTCATCTGGAGCAGGGCGCCTGCTGGAGCGGCGGTCGTGGGGGCGTCGGTCATCAGGCTCCTCCGGCGAGGTGGTCGGCACCGGGGGGTGCCACGATGGTCGGATCGTCGAAGACGGCCTCGAGGGCGACGGTGGCGCCACCTCGCACGGCCGCGGTGAAGCCGAGCGTCGAGAACTCCACCCGGGTCCCACCGGCCTGCGGAGCGAGCACCCCGGCGAGCAGCTGCTCCTGGATGGTGGGCTGCAGGTGCGGCCCGAGCGACGCGAAGTAGCCGCTGAGCACGATCGCGGCCGGGTTGAGGGCGTTGGTGAGCATCGCGGCGCCGACGCCGATCCACATGCCGACCTCGCGCAGCGCGGCGAGCGTGCGGCCGTCGCCGAGCTCGGCGCGCCGGTTGATCTCGAGCAGTCGGTCGTCCAGCGAGAGGGCCGGGTCGCGCACCTGGTCGTCGGAGTCGGCCGCGGCGTCGAGCAGCGCTCGCAGGCCGCTCACCGTCTCCCAGCAGCCGACGCGACCGCAGCCGCACCGTCGTCCGCCCGGCTGGACGATCATGTGGCCGAACTCGCCGGAGTAGCCCTGGTGCCCGCGCAGCAGTCGGCCGCCGGCGACGATGCCACCGCCGACACCGAGCTCACCGAAGATCACCACGATGTCCTGGCGCGAGGCGTCCCCGGGCAGTGCCTCGGCGATCGCGGCGAGGTTGCCCTCGTTCTCGACACGGAGCGCGAACGCCCCGTCGAGCCGATCGCGCAGCTCGGCGCCGACGGGCACGTCGCGCCAGTCGAGGTTCGGTCCGAGAGTGAGGACCTCTCGCTCCCGGTCGAGAAGACCGGCGACGCCCACGGAGACTCCGACCGTCGTGGCTCCCGCCGCTCGGACGTCGGCGTCCGTGCGGTGGAGGAGGTCGACGAGCCGGTCGAGCACCTCGCCGACCGGGATCCGCCGGACGTCGAGCGAGAGCCGGTGCTCCGCGACGACGCCGCCGGACAGGTCCAGCGCCATCGTCGACACGTGGTTGACGTTCACCTCGGCCCCGATGCCGCACACGTGGCGACCGTCGAGCTCGACCGCGATCCCGGGGCGACCGAGGCCGCCGCGCTCCGGTCCCGCGGAGCGGACCAGGCCGAGGCCCTCGAGCTCGGAGACGAGTGCGGACGCGGCGGAGCGGGTCAGTCCGAGGTCGGTGGCCAGCCGAGCGCGCGAGCGGGGCCCGTGATCGCGCAGCTGGCGGAGCACGAGCGGCAGGTTGGTGCTGCGCACGACGCCCTCCCCTCCCCGAACGAATCGGAACGGCCTGTGACCGCCCTCACCCATTTGTTGGGTTGCGAAACAAAGTAGGGGTCAGGTGAGGTTGCCGCAAGGGTTTCGGAAGAATTCGCCCTGCTTGGGCCTGACTTTTAAAAGTCAGTTGCGAAAGTAGGGCTTCAACTGGACTAGGCGGCGTACACGATATTGCTGATCAGGCGCGCGGCGCCGATGACGCCGCCCTCGTCGGCCAGCTCGCTGAGCACGATCGGGAGGTTCCCGGTCGCCAGCGGCAGAGAGCGCCGGTAGGTGACGCCGCGGATCTCGGCCAGCAGCGCGTGCCCGAGGCCGGTGACCCGGCCACCGATCACGATCAGGCCGGGGTTGAAGAACGACACCAGGCCCGCCAGCACCTCGCCGACGTGCCGCCCGCTGTCCCGGATCAGCTGGACGGCCTGGGCGTCGCCCTGCGCGACGGCGAGGCCGACGTCGGCGGCGGTGAGCTCGCCGTGCTCCCCCTTCGCCGCCAGCAGGTCGGCCAGGGCCGGCGAGCGGCCGCTGTGGGCCAGGGCGAGCGCGTCCCGGGCGAGCGCGGCGCCCCCCGAGAACGCCTCCAGGCAGCCGGTGCTGCCGCAGGCGCAGGTCGGGCCGAAGTCGTCGACCCGGATGTGCCCGATGTCGCCGGCGCAGCCGTTCAGGCCGCGGTAGAGCTCGCCGTCGATGACGATCCCACAGCCGATGCCGGTGCCGATCTTCACGAACAGGAAGTCCCGCGCGCCCTTCGCCACCCCGGCGTGCTGCTCCCCCACCGCGAGCACGTTCACGTCGTTGTCGAGCACCACCGGGCAGCCCAGCTCACGCGAGACCACGTCACGCACCGGATAGCCGTCCCAGCCCGGCATGATCGGCGGCGACACCGAGACACCGCGGTGGAAGTCGACCGGCCCCGGCACGCCGACGCCGGCCCCCATCACCTGGTCCACCCCGACGTCCGCCATGACCTCACCGAGCAGCTCGAGCGCCTCCGCGAGGACCACCTCAGGACCACGCCGGATGTCGCTGCTGCGCGACCTCGTGGCCAGCACCGCGAGCCGACCGTCGGTCACCCCGACGCTCAGACCCGTAGCGCCGATGGAGATCCCGGCGAAGCGGATCTCGGAGGAGAGGTCGACCAGCGTCGAGCGGCGACCGCCGCGCGAGGCCGCCGGTCCGGCCTCCTGGGCGAGCCCGAGCTCGACGAGGCGCGCGACCTCGGCGGCCACCGTGGTGCGAGACACCTCGAGAGCGTCGGCGAGCTGGGCCTTCGACAGCGGACCGACGTCGCGCAGCTGGGCGAGGATCCGGGCCTGCATCGCGTTCTCAGCACGGCCGGCGAGGGAATGGCGCACGCGACGGAGTGTCCCACGACGATCCACGCTCCCCGAGAGCGCCGGAATCCCGGAGCGCCGGGTCGGCGGTGAGCGGACGCGCGAGGGTCAGCCGAGACCGAGCGCGACGAGCCGGGCGGCGACGAAGTCGCCGAAGGCCTCGTGACCGGCGGGGGTCAGGTGGAGGCGGTCGTCGAGGTAGGACAGCTCGAGGTCCGACGTGCGCACGTAGGCGACGTCCGCGTCGGCCGCCAGCCGGGCGAGCAGCCGGTCCACCTGGGGCACTGCGGCGGCGCGGGAGGGTGCGGTGGCGGGGCCGACGATCGCCACCCGGTGCCCGTCGAGCGCGACCATCAGCCGCTCGAACCCGGCGCGGATGTCGGTGCGGGACTGGTCGTAGTCGTTGAGCCCGCCCTCGACGACCACCAGCTCGGGGCGCCCCCGCAGGGCCTCGGGAGCGCGGTCGGCGAACGAGACCGCGCGGCACTCGCTGGCCCCCGGGCTGAAGCCCGAACCGGAGAAGCCCGCGACGTGCACCGACCCCTCGAGCCGGGACGGCCACGACGCGACCGGCCGGTCTAGGCCCAGCCCCACCGACCACGAGTCACCGATGACCACGACCCGTTCGCCGGAGCCGGTCACCTGCGCGGCCCGCTCGCGGGAATCGGCGGTGAACAGCTCGCAGCGATCGCCGTCGGCTCGAGCGCCGTCGGCGACCCGCACGAACAGCAGGCTCACGACGGCGACCACGAGCGCCGCACCGAGCACCACGACGCCGCGACGCGACGACCAGCGCGAGCCTGTGCTCGCGACCCCCCGAGAGACCACGCGACCATGATGCGGTCAGGACGGCGCAGACACGAGCGATGTTGCGGACTCGTGACCGAAACGCACGAGATCCGACACCCGAGCGCCGCTCAGACGGCGTACGCCTCCAGCTCGCCGGCCAGGTCCTCGTTGGCCCGGCCGACGACCACGGTGCCGTCGCCGGTGTGCTCCATCGACGCGATCTCGCCGTGCTGGTGCAGCCGGTTGATCAGGTCGCCGCGCTCGTAGGGCACCAG
>JBAWHI010000243.1:0-2765 GCA_049593675.1 Nocardioides sp. | reverse complement strand
CCGCGGCTGGGCCCGAGCGATCGGACAGCCCGGCTCCCACCCCGTTGCCGCCGCAGTCGTCCATCCAGGCACCCGAGGCGCCGGTGGAGTCCGAGACCGGGGGACGGGGGGAGACGGCCGCCGGCCTCGTCCTCGTGATTCCGCCACCGAGCCAGCCCGCGACGCCGGACCCGCCCCCTGTGCCGGAGGTGCCGGCGGGGGCCCCGGGATCGAGCGGTCTCGCCGAGGCACCGGGCGAGGATGAGGACGGCGAGGTGCGGTCGCCCGGGAAGACCGGCGGCGACGACATCCACCCACCACCGACCTGGGTGCACGGGACCGACGACGAGTCCCAGCCGGGTCCGGAGTGGCAGCAGGGCTGGGGCCACCCCTGGACTCACCAGGACGGCCACCGCTGGACCCACCGGGAGAGCCACCCCACGGGTCACCGTGGGGGCCCGGACCGCCGCGACCGCTGACCGACGGGAGAGCTCACCTCGCAGGTGGAGCCCACGCGCGCCTCACTCCGACGGGGCGAGCACCGCCTCGACGGCGATCTCCGTGGCGGACTCGTCCACCGTGAAGACCAGGTCGCCGGTGATCTTGCCGGTGCTGCGCAGGTCGGCCTCGGCGAGCTCGGCGGCCCGCACGAGCTGCTCGGGGCCGCGGATCTCGACCCGGGAGAGCTCGGCACGCATCGAGACCTTCGCGTTCGACTTGGCACCCCGGATGCCGATCAGGGCGGCCGCGACGGCGTCCAGGGTCAGGGAGTCGGAGGCCGCCGCCGAGCCGAGCTCGATCACGGTGGGCCAGGAGGCGCGGTGGATCGAGCCCTCCTGCCACCACGACCAGACCTCCTCGGTCACGTAGGGCAGGAACGGCGCGAGCAGTCGCAGCTGGGCGTCCAGGGCGATCGCCAGCGTGGCCTTCGCCGAGGCCGTGGCGGGACCGCCGTCACCCTCGGGGTCGTGGGCGGCGTAGGCGCGCTCCTTGACCAGCTCGAGGTAGTCGTCGCAGAACTCCCAGAAGAACTTCTCGGTCGTCTCCAGCGCGGTCGTGTAGTCGTAGGCCTCGAAGGCGTCGGTCGCGGCCCGGGTCACCTCCGCGAGGCGTCCGAGCAGGGCGCAGTCGACGGGCTCGGAGACCTCGAAGGGGTTCACGCTGGTGGCACCGACACCGCCGAGCACGAAGCGGGAGGCGTTGAGGACCTTCATCGCCAGTCGCCGACCGACCTTCATCTGGGTCTCGTCGAAGGGGGAGTCCAGCCCCGGACGAGCCATGGCGGCGCGCCAGCGGACCGCGTCCGCGCCGTACTTGTCGAGGATGTCGGTCGGGACGACGACGTTGCCCTTGGACTTCGACATCTTCTTGCGGTCCGGGTCGAGGATGAAGCCGGAGACCAGTGCGTGCGACCAGGGGGCGGCCTCGTTCTCGAAGTGCGCGCGCACGACGCGGGAGAACAGCCAGGTGCGGATGATGTCGTGGGCCTGGGTGCACAGGTCCATCGGGAAGACCCGCTGCCACAGGTCGTCGTCGGACTCCCAGCCGCCCGCGATCTGCGGGGTGAGGGAGGAGGTCGCCCAGGTGTCCATCACGTCGGGGTCGCCGACGAAGCCGCCGGGCCGGCCGCGCTGCTCCTCGGTGTAGCCGTGGGGAGCGTCGGTGGACGGGTCGATCGGCAGCTGCTCCTCGCGCGGGAGCAGGGGGTGGTCGTAGTCGGGCTCGCCGTCGGCGTCGAGCGGGTACCAGACCGGGAACGGGATGCCGAAGAAGCGCTGCCGTGAGATCAGCCAGTCGCCGTTCAGGCCACCGACCCAGTTGTCGTAGCGGTGCTTCATGTGGGTCGGGACCCACTGGATCTCGGCCCCGCGGTCCAGCATCTCCGTGCGCAGGCCGGCGTCGCGGCCGCCGTTGCGGACGTACCACTGGCGGGTGGCGACGATCTCGAGCGGCTTGTCGCCCTTCTCGTAGAAGTTCGTCATCCGCTGGGTCGGCTGGGGATCCCCGTCGAGGTCGCCGGACTCGCGCAGCGCGGCGACCACTGCCTCGCGCGCGGAGAAGGCCGTCTTGCCCTTGAGCGCCTCGTACGCCGATGCGGCCGGCTCGTGCGCCAGCCAGGCGGGGGTCTCGCGCGACATCCGGCCGTCACGGCCGATCAGGGTGCGGACCGGCAGGTCCAGCTCGCGCCACCAGGTGACGTCGGTCAGGTCACCGAACGTGCAGCACATGGCGATGCCGGCGCCCTTGTCGGGCTCGGCCGCGGGGTGCGCGACGACGGGGATCTCGACGCCGAAGATCGGGGACGTCACGGTGGTGCCGAACAACGGCTGGTAGCGCTCGTCGTCGGGGTGCGCGATCAGCGCGACAACGGCGGGGATCAGCTCGGGACGGGTAGTCTCGATGTGCAGCGGCTGCCCGTCCGGTCGGTGGAACGCCACCCGGTGGTAGGCGCCGGGGTACTCGCGAGCCTCGAGCTCGGCCTGGGCGACGGCCGACTGGAAGGTGACGTCCCACAGGGTCGGCGCCTCCTGCAGGTAGGCCTCCCCGCGGGCGAAGTTGCGCAGGAACGCGCGCTGGCTCACGGACTGCGACTTCGGGCCGATCGTCGTGTAGTGCTGCGACCAGTCGACCGACAGACCGAGCCGGCGCCACAGGGTCTCGAAGACCTGCTCGTCCTCGAGCACGAGCTGCTAGCACAGCTCGACGAAGTTGGGCCGGCTGATCGGGACCTGCTTCTTGGCGTCCGGCTTCTCGGGCGGTGTGAAGTCGGCGTCGTAGGGCAGGGT
>JBAWHI010000242.1:0-3054 GCA_049593675.1 Nocardioides sp. | reverse complement strand
CCGAAGTCGAACTGGGCGCCGAGCTCGAAGCGGTTGCGCAGCGGGCCGCTGGCCTCGAGCTGGGTGTTCATCCAGTAGCGGGCCACGCCGTCCTCGACGACGCTGGCGCGGTCGACGCGCTCGAAGCCGACGTGGTTGCCCTGGGCGTCGAAGAGGCCGGGGCGACCGTGCCACTCCCCCTCGATCCGCTTCTGCCAGGTGCTGGTGGTCTCGATGCTGTCCTCGACCGCGGTCATGCGCGGACCTCACTGTCAGTCGCGGGGATGGTGTTGTCGAGCAGCAGGGTCCGCACGGACTCGGACTGCTCGGCGCCGACCAGTTGCTGGACCTGGGCCCACACGTGGTCGACGTCGGGGCTGAAGAGATGTGTGCGGTTGCGCCGGTCACGGGCCGGGAGATCGGTGTCGGCGACGTCGGCGAGCACGTCGGCGGGCACCTCACCCTCGACGAGGGAGAACCAGTGGTCGAGGTAGGCGTCGACCGCCCCGTCGATGCCGCGGAAGGCCTCCTCCTCGGCGCGGTGCACGAGCATCCACGGCGACATCAGCGAGAACTGGCGTGGCCCGATCGCGGTCTTGGCGAGACCCGGGCGGTTCGTCACCTCCAGGAACGTCTCGCTCAGCGGGGTGTGCGCCCAGTCCAGGTAGGTCAGGTGGGTGCCGAGGTCGACGCGCGGGATCAGGTCGAGGTGGAAGGCGTAGGTCCCCTGGCCGAAGACCGAGTCCAGCGTGAAGTGCGGGACCGGCACGCCCGCCGGGCTGAACGCGAAGACCATGTGGCTGTCCAGCCCGATCTGGGGCACCGCGAGACCGACGTACACGGCCTTGGCGATCCGGTCGCCCCGGAACACCCGGGCCTCGCCGACCGGTCCGAACGCCTCGGAGGTCAGCTCGATGAGGGGACCCCCGTCGGCCGCACCGACCTCGGTGAGGCTGCCCCGCTCGACGATGGTGTCGAGCGTGCGGTGGCACAGGATCCCGGACAGGCTGGTCATTCCTTCACCTTCTCGATGGTCGAATCGGACTGGTTCAGCGAGTCGTCGCGGGGGACGTCGCCGCGCTTGGCGCGATCGGCGTTGCCGGAGAGGATCTCGCGGCTGCGGACCTCCTTGAAGTTCCACGCGCTCGCGAGCTCGGGCACCTCCTTGCGCACCGGCGACGGGATCACCCGCTGCTCGACGCGCGCCGGGCCCTCGCCGACGATCGTGTTCCCCTCGACGCTCCACCCCGCCTCGATCAGCTCCTGACGACGGCGGCGGTACAGGACGGCGTTGTAGTCGCTCTTGACGTGCAGCTCGTCGGAGAGGTCGAACGGCAGCAGCTCCGGACGCACCGTGTCGACGATCGCCTGGTCCTCGTAGAGGACCTTGAAGACCCGGCGGCGCGCGTCGCGGTCGGCCCACTTGCCCTTGAAGAAGGTGCGCAGCGCGACGAACTTGATCAGCGTGGTCTCCTCGTCGATGGGGATGTTCACGTCGAAGATCTTCAGCTGGCCCATCGGCGTGCTGACGTCGAGCAGCAGCAGGTTCGGCAGCCACCAGGTCGTGGAGACCGGGACCGGCGGCCGCTCCTGGAGGTTCTTGGTCTTGTTGGGGTTGAGCATCCCCCAGATGCCCTTGGAGTTCGGCGGGTTGAGCACCACCGAGACCTTGCAGTGCCACTCGGAGCTCTCGACCTCGAACTCCGGCACCTCCGGCTTCTCCTTGTTGCCGAACACGCCGCCGTGCACGAACGGGGTGTGGGCGACGTCGACGCCGTTCTCCAGGATCCGCTCGTAGTTGGACTTCCAGAGGAACTCACCGGTGACGGCGCGGTACTCCTCGGTGTTGTCGATGTCCGACCAGTCCGGGATCGGCGGACGCTCCTCCTCCGGGAGGTCGCCCATGAAGACCCACACGAACATGTGCTTCTCGATGACCGGGTAGGAGTCGATCCGCGCCTTGCGCGGGATGCCCTTGTCGGGGTGCGCCGGAATCTTCTGCACCTCGCCGTTCGGCTTGTACTCCCAGCCGTGGTACGGGCACACGATGCAGTCGCCCTTGATCTCGCCACCCGACAGCGCAGCGCCGCGGTGGACGCAGAGGTCCGACATCGCGACCACCGAGTTGTCGCTGGTCTTGCGGTAGAGCACCAGCTGCTGGCCGAGGATCTTGACCTTCTTCGGCTTCCCCGGAAGGACGTCGGAGCTGAACTCGACGGCGTACCAGAAGTTCTTGAACATCAGGGCTCTCCTAGCGTCGACGAATGTCGGCGATCTCGGTCGTGGGGCGGTCGGCGAGGCTCTCCAGTCGATCCTTCGCGGCCGGCTCACCGGTGAGGTGGGCAGCCAGGAACGTCGTGACGACGTCCGCCAGGACGTCGCGGAGCAGGGCGGGGTCGGCGTCGGTCGGCTCCTCGAGGAAGCCGCGCGCCGTCGAGGGGTCCTCGGGATGGGCGGCGAGCATGTGGCCCGCGCCGGCGAGCTTGACCAGCCACGCCTCGGTCGTCTCGGGCAGCGCCTCGCTCCACGTGCGCAGCACGGGATCGTGGTCGGGGTCGGTCGGGTCGCCGCCGTAGCGGATCGCGCTGGCCGCGACGACGCCGTCGTCCGTGCCGGCGATCAGCATCGTCGGCGCGCCGACGGGCGCGGGCAGCAGCATGCCGGCCGGATAGCCGAGCATCTGCGACGCCATGGTGTGCGCGCCGTAGGTCACGACCGCGCGCACCTGCGGGAACCAGCGCGGGCCCGCGGACTGGAGCGCGACGGTGCCGCCGGCGGAGTGCCCCACGAGCGCGACGTTGTCGAGGTCGAGCAGGCCGGCGAGCGGACCGGACTCGTGCATCGCGGCCACCGCCTCGAGCACCGGCGCGAGGGCCGGGGTCGTCGGTCGCTCGCCGTAGTGCTCCGGCCCGGCGGCGAGGATGTCGACGCCGGGGGTGAGGCCGTGCTCCCCCGGGAACAGCTCGCCGACCCAGTCGTAGCCGACCACCACGAAGCCGGCCTCGACCAGCCGGAACGCGAGCCAGCGGTAGGAGTCGGCGGGGCAGTTGATGCCGGAGACCAGCACCACCACGG
>JBAWHI010000241.1:0-6518 GCA_049593675.1 Nocardioides sp. | reverse complement strand
CACCTTCCGGCTCCCGCGCGAGGAGTCCGCCGACCTGCGCGGTCAGCTGCTGGAGTTCCTGCGCGACGAGAAGGAGATCTACGAGCTCTTCATGGTCGTCGACGAGGAGCTCAAGATGATGTGCGACATCTGCCACGAGGGCGGCCAGGTGCTCGGCCCGTTCCTCAAGCCGATGAGTCGCCTCGTGCACACTGAGTACCTCCTCGCCGGCCGCACCGACCGGGACCCGCGCGAGGTGCTGCGCGACACGATGTTCGCCGCCACGGTCACCGGCTCCCCGGTGGAGAACGCCTGCCGGCTGATCAAGAAGTACGAGGCGACCGGGCGCGGCTACTACGGCGCCGCCCTGGCGATCCTCGGCCGCGACACCCACGGCGGGCCGGTCGTCGACAGCCCGATCGTGATCCGCACCGCGTCGGTCGACCTGGACGGCCGGCTCACCGTCACCGCCGGCGCGACGCTGGTGCGCGACTCCGACCCGGCCTACGAGGTGGCCGAGACGCACGCGAAGGCGGGCGGCATCCTCAGTGCCTTCGGCCTGGTCGAGCCGGCGCCGACACCCCGGGTGAACGTCGCGGAGCTGGTGGGCGACGAAGACGTCCTGCTCGCGCTCAACGCCCGCAACCGGCGGCTGTCGTCGTTCTGGCTCACCGATCAGGACGGCGCCCCGCCCGACCCGCGGCTGGCGGGCAAGAGCGTCGTGATCCTCGACGGCGAGGACGACTTCGTGAACATGCTGCGCCACGTGCTCGGGGTGCTCGGCATCACCAGCACGGTGCTGCGACACGAGGAGTACGCCGCCGGCCGGCTCGACGGCCACGACCTGGTCATCGTCGGCCCGGGACCGGGCGACCCGCGCGACGGCTCCGACCCGAAGATGGCGCACCTGCGGGCCGCCGTCGCGGAGCTGATGGCCGCCCGGCGGCCGTTCCTGGCCGTGTGCCTGGGGCACCAGGCGCTCTGCCACCACCTCGGGATCCCGCTCACCTACAAGGACATCGTCTTCCAGGGCACGCAGTCGCCGGTGAGCATCGAGGGCCGCACCGAGCGGGTGGGGTTCTACAACACGTTCGTGGCGCGGCTCGGCGCCTCCCCGGCCCCCGACGGCGTCGTCGTGGAGGCGGATGTCCAGACCGGTGACATCCACCGAATCCGTGGTGAGCACTTCCAAGGGATCCAGTTTCACGCCGAATCGATCCTCACGCAGCACGGATACGACCTCATCCACGAGATCGTGCGCGACCTTCTCCTCGATCGAGGGACGGCGCACGACGCGACCGGCTAGGATTCGTCAGTATCACGGCGGGACACCGCTCGTGGGCCCGGTGAAGACTGCCCCCCAGCTTCATCGGGCCCTTCCCGTCTCTGGACTAGGTTGAGCCCGTGGTCGTCGCGGACGTGGTCGTGGTCGATCACCACGACTCCTACACGTGGAACCTGGTCCACCTCGTGGCCGCGGTGACCGGCGTGCCACCGACCGTGGTCCAGCACGACGAGGTCTCGCCCGAACGGGTCCTGGCCCACTCCCACGTCGTGCTCTCGCCGGGCCCGGGACACCCGGAGGAGCCGGCGGACTTCCAGGTCGGCCGCGAGGTGCTTCTCGCCGGCACCCGCCCGGTGCTCGGGGTCTGCCTCGGGATGCAGGGCCTCGTCACGGCGTACGGCGGGGAGGTCGGTCGGGTCGCGCCCGCGCACGGCGAGGTCGCGAGCATCACCCACGACGGCCGCGGGGTGTTCGCCGGGCTGCCTCCGGCGTTCGCCGCGGTGCGCTACCACTCGCTCGCGGCGCTCGTGGTGCCCGACGCCCTGGAGGTCACGGCCCGGACCGGCGAGACCGTGATGGGGGTGCGGCACCGGACGCTGCCGCTCGAGGGTGTGCAGTTCCACCCCGAGTCGATCCTCTCCGAGCACGGCGCCCGGCTGGTCGCGAACTTCCTGGGGCTGTCGTGAGCACTCCGACGGGGTTCTTCGAGGAGGTCGCGGCGACGCACCGCCGCTGCTTCTGGCTCGACGGCGGTGGCGCGCGCGACTGGTCCGGTCGCCGCTCGATGATCGGGTGGCTCGACGAGGACGACGTGTCGGTGACCTACTCCGCGGCGACCCGCGAGGTCACCCGCCATACGGGCGGCCGGGCGGAGGTCGTCGGCGACGACGTGTTCGCCGCGCTGGAGGCGGAGCTGGCCGCCGGGGCTCCCGACGACCACTGGGTCGGCTACCTCGGCTACGCCAGCCGGCCCGACCTGCCGGCCGCGTCGGCGACGTCCGCGTCGGCGTCGTCCGCGGGCGGGCCGGCGCTCCCCGACGCGATCTGGATGCGGCCGCGCGAGCTCCGCTTCTTCGACCACGAGGTGGTCAGGCCGTCCCTGACGTTGTCAGGGGTTGCAACGGCCGACAACGTCAGGAATCCCCGGTCGACCGGGGATCCTCCGCCCCCCGCCACCTACGCCGAGGCGTTCGCGCAGGTCCAGGAGCAGCTGCGGGCGGGCAACAGCTACGAGGTGAACCTGACGCACCGGCTCGAGCGGACGAGCGGCCTGAGCCCGGTGGCGGCGTACCTGCGGCTACGCGAGCTCAACCCGGCGCCGTACGCCGGGTTCCTGCAGCACGACGTCGCGGGTGCGCGGGGCTGGCTGCTCAGCTCCAGCCCGGAGCGCTACGCGCTGATCGACGGCGACCGGCGCCTCGAGACGAAGCCGATCAAGGGCACCACCCCCCGGGGTGCGGACCCGGCCGACGACGCGCGTCAGCGCGAGCTCCTGGCGACCGACCCGCGCTACCGCGCCGAGAACCTGATGATCGTCGACCTGCTGCGCAACGACCTGTCGATGGTCTGCGAGCCCGGCACCGTGGAGGTGCCGACGCTGATGGAGGTCGAGTCCTACGAGACGGTGCACCAGCTGGTCAGCACGGTGCGGGGGCGTCTGCGCGACGACGTCTCGACCGTCGGCGCACTGCGAGCGCTCTTCCCCGCGGGCTCGATGACCGGCGCGCCGAAGCTGCGCACGATGCAGATCATCGAGGCGGTCGAGGCCACCCCACGAGGCGCGTACGCCGGCGCGTTCGGCTGGATCGCCGCCGACGGGCGGGCCGACCTCGGCGTGGTGATCCGCAGCCTGATGACGGCCGGCGACGGGCACTACCTGCTCGGCACCGGCGGCGGGATCACCGTCCACTCCGACGCGGAGAGCGAGTACGCCGAGGCGGGCTGGAAGGCCGAGCGGCTGCTCGCGGCGCTGGTGGCCGGCGATGCCCAGCCGTGATGTCCAGCGGTGGCGCCCTGGCCGTGATGCCCGGCCGTGATGCAGCCGGGTCGCTCAGACCCGGGACGCCGAGCGGCGCTGGCCGTCGTCGGAGTACTCCACGCCGCCCATGTCGACGCGCCGCCGGGCGTTGGCCAGGGCGGCGACGGTGACGGTGCCCAGGGCGCCGGTCCGGTCGAAGACCGCGACCGTGCCCGAGGCGATGCCGTCGTGCTCGACCCGGTCGGTCGCCTCGAGGCCGATCTCCACCCCGACGGGGAGCCGGGCGAGGGTGAGCGCGATGTCGGTGTTGATGTACTCCACGCCGCGATCACCCCAGTTGGTCACCATGCTGGCGCTGTCGGCGGCCGCGGCCACCGCCTGGAACGGTGAGAGCGGCTCGTCCGACACGACCGGGATCGCGCTGCTCCACGACGCCTTGCGGTCGCCGTTCTGGTGCTCGGTGAAGTTCTGCGACCACCCGGCCGAGGAGCGCAGGAACGGCACGCGGGGCTCGTCGGACACCGGTGCCACCTCCAGCGGCGGCGGGGAGGGGCGCTCGTCGGGCTGCCAGACCTCGCCGGTGGCCGACTCCGAGGGCTTGAGGAACGTCGCGGACGCGCGCGCCACCGGGTCGCCGCCCTGGCTGAGCGTCACGTCGACCAGGCAGATCCGCGACCCCTCGCGGACGACCCGCGTGGTGAACGAGCACGGCTGCATCCGCGCCTGGCGGAACAGGTCGACCACCCAGCGGGCCGGCCGCAGGTCGTCGCGGCCGGTCGCGGCGAGTGCCTGCTCGGCCGCGCGGGCGAGCGCGCCGCTGAGCGCGACCCCGTGCATCTGGTCGTCGCTCCACATGCTGCAGGCGAGGGGAGTGGGCACGAGGTCGTCACCCTGGCGGGTGAAGAAGGAGATCGGGTCGCTCACCGTCCCATTGTCGGGGGTGGCGCGGCGGTTCGGGGTCCGGGCCGGGGTGTTCTACGCCACCGGAGCCCGGTCGGCCAGCAGCGCGAGCAGGTCGGTGGTCCCGGCGACCAGCTCGTCGCGGTCGTAGGGCCGGAGCTTCACGGCGTTGACGCTCTGCACGAGGCCGTCGGTCTGCACGAAGCCGGTGACCAGGATGCCGGACTTCCGCTCGCGCACCGCGATCCGCGCGGCCGCGGCGCCGGGGACGTCGACGGGCTCGAGCTGGGCGCCGACGGTGCCCATCGCGTCCAGCGCGGTGTCGAGCCCGCCGTCGAAGAAGAGATAGCTGACGTCGTACGCCGGACCGCCCTCCGACCGGGGGACGAAGGTGCAGCGGGGCGCGTCCTCGGTGCCGGTGCGCTGGTCCATCGGCTCGCCGGCGACGGCCCTCACGTCCTGCGCGGCCAGCCCGTCGCACGGGGACCAGCCGACGCCGGCCGCCTCGGAGGCGGCGTGATCGGAGGCGGCGGGGTCGGGGTCGGTGGGCTCCGACGAGCAGGCGGCCAGGAGGCCGAGGGTCAGCCCCGTCCCCACAAGCGCGAGCATCACCCGGCTCATGGCGCCGGCGTCCAGTCGGGCACCGGCGCGGCGGCGCCGGGCAGCCACAGGACCAGCCGGGCGCCGCCCGAGGGCGAGACGCCTGCCTCGACCGTGCCGGAGTGCCGCTCGGCGACCTGGCGCACGATCGAGAGGCCGAGACCGGAGCCCGGCATCGAGCGGGACTCCCGGGAGCGGTAGAACCGGTCGAACACGAGCGGGCGATCGTCCGCGGCGATGCCCGGTCCCTCGTCGTCGACGACCAGGGTTCCGTCGCTCAGCCGCACCGTCACGGTGCCGCCGGGCGGGCTCCACTTGGCGGCGTTGTCGAGCAGGTTGGTGATCGCTCGCTCGACGCTGGGCGGCTCGCCGACGAGGTACCAGGGGGCGGCCTCGACGTCGAAGACCACGCCGGGCGCGCGCCGCCGGACCCGCGCCGCGACCCGCTCGACCAGCTCGGCGAGGTCGATCTCCTCGACGACGTGCGTGAGCGGCTCGTCGCGCGAGAGCTCCACCAGGTCGCCGATCAGGGTGGTCATCTCCTCGATCTGGGCGCGGACGTCGTCGAGGAGCTCGACGCGCGCCTCCGGGGGCAGCCCGCCCGAGCTGTCGGCCTGGCTGAGCAGGTCGAGGTTGGTGCGCAGCGAGGTGAGCGGGGTGCGGAGCTCGTGGCCGGCGTCGGCCACCAGCTGGCGCTGCCGGTCCCGGCTGGCGGCCAGTGCGGCGAGCATCTGGTTGAAGGCGGTGGCCAGGCGGGCGATCTCGTCGTCACCCTCGATCGGGAGCGGGCGGAGGTCCTCGGTGCGCGCGATCTCCTCCACCGACGTGGTGAGCCGCCGGACCGGGCGCAGACCGCTGCGGGCGACCGCCCACCCGGCCATGCCGGCGGCGATCACCCCGGCGAGGCCGAAGAGGAACATCACGATCCCGAGCTTGCGCAGCACCGCCTGCTGGGGCTCCAGGGACTGGGCGATGACCATCGTCTTGGAGTCGTCGCGGTGGACCGCCACCATCCGCCACTGCCCGGTGGCGCCGCTCACCGTGCGCACCGACTGGGACTTCTCGCCGTTCGCGACGTCGAGCTCCGGGTCGCCCATGAGGTACTCGGGCCGCTTCTTGTCGGCGGAGCGGAGCAGGCCGACCTGGCCGTCGATGCAGGCCACCCAGACGTTCGCGGCGCCGAAGTAGTCGCTGGGCAGGTCGATCCGGGGGTCGCAGAGCGTCTCGGTGGACGCGGACTCGGCCCGCTCGAGCAGCGAGTCGTCGAGCGACGACTGCAGCTGCATCCGGACGGTGAGGTAGGCGCCGATCGCGACGAGCAGCACGGTCGCGCCGGCGGCGATCGCGGTCAGGAGGGTCACCCGCGAAGCGAGGGAGCGCCGGTAGTGCCAGCGCCCGCCCGGACCTGAGTCGGGGGACGCGGTCACGATTCCTTCAACACGTAGCCGACCCCGCGCACGGTGTGGATCAACCGCGCCTCGTCCTCGGCCTCCGTCTTGCGACGCAGGTAGCCGACGTAGACCTCGAGGGAGTTGGCGGTGGTCGGGAAGTCGTAGCCCCAGACCTCCTCGAGGATGAACGAGCGCTCCAGCACCCGTCGGGGCCTGCGCAGGAACATCTCGAGCAGTGCGAACTCGGTGCGGGTCAGCTCGATCCGGCGCTCGCCGCGACGGACCTCGCGGGTCGCGATCTCCATGGAGAGGTCGGAGAAGGTCAGGACCTCGTCGTCGGCGTCGTCGCGCGGGACCACCCGGCGCAGCAGCGCGCGCAGCCGCG
>JBAWHI010000240.1:0-4450 GCA_049593675.1 Nocardioides sp. | reverse complement strand
GCCGGACAGCGACCGCGGTCACGGCCACGAGCGGAAGCACAGCGGCGAGCACCCACAGCCGCCAGTGGCGCACGGGCATCGCCGGCTGCGGCTGGTCCTCGCTCGCCTCCGGCGGTCGCCGCCGCAGGCTCCGCCCGAGCATCAGCACGAGCAGCGGCACGGCGACGGCTGCCCCGAGGATCAGGGCTGCCGACACCGCTCGCCCGGGATCGAAGTAGGCGACCGCGGCCAGCGCCTGCCCGGCCGCACCGGTGGGCGTCCGCGGCGTGAGGACCGGCCACGGCATCGGGAGCAGGTAGTAGCTGGTGCCGGACAGCAACGGGGTCGCGAGCACCAGGTACGCCGCCGCGACCCCAGCGAGCCCGGCCAGGCCCGCGAGCATCTCGGCGGCGAGCGTGATCAGACCCAGGGACAGGAGGTAGGCCGCGGAGAGGGCGATGACCTCGACGTCGCTGCCCGGCAGCCGGGTCACGGGAAGCAGCTGGAGGAGCACGGCGCCCACGAGCGAGGTCGCTCCCACCACGCCGACCCGGAGCATCACCTCGGCACCCGAGGCTCGCGCGATCGGACCGCGCCCGAGCGAGATCGCCACGGTGACGCCGAAGCCCAGGAGGCCGCACAGCAGCAGGACCAGTCGGATCCGACCGGCGGCGCCGTCCGCGTCGGCCTGCGCGATCTCACGGACCTCGAGGGTGCGTCCCTGGGCCTTCCCGACGGCTGCCAGGCGATCGGTCACCGCATCGTTGAGGTCTCCGTCGCTGCGCGCATTGACGACCACGACGTCCTGGGTCTCGCTGAGGTCGACCAGGACGGCTGCCACCGCGCGACCGTCCCGCACCGCCGCTCGAGCGGCGGCAGGGTCGTCGGTCCAGCTCGCCTCGAACGGATCGGCCGGCAACGCGTCGGCGTCGTCGCTCAACGACTGCGCCACGACTGCGGGCGCCGCGATCACGATCGGAACCCGATGGGGCTCCGACGTCTCGCGGTGCGTCAGCGTGACGAGCGCCGCCACCTGGGCGACGAGCACCAGGAGGCAGGCCGCCACGGCGTACCGCCGGATCGCGCGCCGAGGCTCCATACCACTCCCGACGGGACCACGGGGTCCCGCTTGAAGTCTCGCGCGGCCGGCTCCCGCCGTCCAGGGGCCCCGACCGGGCGGGCCTCCCTCAGGCGGCTGCGGCCGCCCGGCGCGCCTGCTGCTGCAGACGGGCCTGCGCGGCACGGCGCACCTTCGGGCCCTTGGTCGTCATCGCCCAGAGCAGCTTGGCCTGCTCGGGGAGGTTCTTGACCGTGGTGGTCTCCAGCCAGCCGTTGGGCAGCGAGAGCCGGACCACCTTGTGCCAGGCCGAGTAGACCTGCTGCGGCATCGGCGCGGTGTGGTAGTTCAGGTCGTACTTCTCGAAGAGCGCCTGCACCCGCGGCGCCACCTCGGCGTAGCGGTTCGACGGCAGGTCGGGGAAGAGGTGGTGCTCGATCTGGTGCGAGAGGTTGCCGGTCATCAGGTGCAGCGGCTTGGACCCGGAGATGTTGGCCGAGCCGAGCATCTGGCGCAGGTACCACTCACCGCGGGTCTCGTCGTCCGGGATCGACTTCTTCTCGAACGTCTCCACGCCCTCGGGGAAGTGGCCGCACATGATCACCGAGTGGGTCCACAGGTTGCGCACCACGTTGGCGGTCGCGTTGGCGGCCAGGGTCGGCAGGAAGCCGCCGAAGGGGATCGCCAGCGCGGGGTTGACGACGTAGTCCTTGGTCGCCTGCTTGCGGATCTTGCCCAGCGTCTGCTTCAGACCCTTCTTGAACTGCTCGCTGCGCCGCTCCTTCGGCAGCCGCAGGTTGCGACCGAGCTCGAGGTCGTAGGCCGCGATGCCGTACTCGAAGAAGCAGGCGTTGATGAAGTTCCACAGCGGCTGCCCGAGGTACATCGGGTGCCAGCGCTGGTCCTCGTCGACGCGCATGATGCCGTAGCCGAGGTCGTTGTCCTTGCCGACGATGTTCGTGTAGGTGTGGTGGATCTCGTTGTGGCTGTGCTTCCAGCCCTCCGCGGTCGACGCGTTGTCCCACTCCCACGTGGTCGAGTGGATCTTCGGGTCACGCATCCAGTCCCACTGGCCGTGCATGACGTTGTGGCCGATCTCCATGTTCTCGAGGATCTTCGCCACCGACAGGCCGACGGTGCCGAGCACCCACAGCGGCGGCAGCGCGGAGCCGAGGAGCACGGCGCGCGAGGCGAGCTCGAGGCGGCGCTGCACGGAGACGACCGTGCGGATGTAGGCCGCGTCGCGCTCGCCGCGGTCGTCGAGGACGTCCTGGCGGATCGCGTCGAGCTCGATGCCGAGCAGCTCGATGTCCTCGGGCGTGAGGTGGGCCGTGGGGTTGACGGGCTTCTTGGTGATCGCAGTCATCGTCGCCTCTTTCGGTCGTCGATCAGTGGTCGATGTGGCAGGGGCCGGCGGCCGCGTTGATGCAGGTCTGGATGGGGACGCCGCCGGGGCCGGTCTCCCCGGGGACGGCGACGGTCAGCGCTCCGTTGCGGAGGTCGCGTACGACGCCCTCCCGCAGCGGCAGCACGCAGCCCATGCAGATGCCCATCCGGCAGCCGCTGGGCATCAGGACTCCGGCGTCCTCCGCCTCGTCCAGGATCGGGGCCGATCCGTCGGCCTCGACGGTGGCACCCGAGGCGAAGGTGACGGTGCCGCCCACGCCGTCGCCGGCGGCGTCCATGAGGACCGGGCGGAACCGCTCGGTCGTCAGTGACAGCCCGCGCGCCGCGTGGTGCTCCTCGAGCGCGTCGAGGAGGCCGGCCGGGCCGCAGGCATAGGTGAGCCGGTCGTCGAGCTCCGGCACCAGGGTCGAGAGCTGGGCCACGTCGAGGAGACCGTGCTGGTCGTCGTAGCGCTCGATCAGCGTGATCCGACCGGCGGCGCCCAGCGCACGCAGCTCGTCGCGGAAGATCGACGTGGACTCGTCGACGTTGACGTGCACCAGCACGATGTCGGTCGCGGGCGGGGTACGCCGGGAGTACAGGTTGCGCAGCATCCCGATCACCGGCGTGATGCCGGACCCGCCGGTCACCAGCAGCAGCCGCTCGGGCAGCGGCTGCGGGAGGACGAACTCGCCCTCGGCCTGCTCGAGCTGGATCATCTGGCCGACGCTCGCGTCGTGCACGAGGTGGTGCGAGACGACGCCACCGGGGATCGCCTTGACGGTGATGCTGATCCGGCGGTCCGTGCGTGGGCCGTGGGTCAGGGAGTAGGTGCGCCAGAGCCGGACGCCGTCGACGTCGACGCCGACGCGGACGTACTGCCCCGGCAGGTGCCCGGCCCAGTCGCGACCGGGCTGGAGCACGATCGTGGCCGAATCGGCGGTCTCGGGCCGGATCTCGACGATCCGCGCGCGCAGGTCGGCGCCGCGGCGCAGCGGGTGGAACACGTCGAGGACGTCGCTGATCTCGAGCGGCGTGACCGCGGCGTTGGCGACCTGCCGGAGCCGCTCGCGCAGGGAGACCCCACGCGACGACCGGGTCTGGCCCGAGGGGACGGCGATGCTCATACCCTTAGTGTGCTACGCGCTGAGCGTAAGATCATGACCTGCAGACGTGAAGATCCAGGTCACAATTGTTCGCAAACGATAGTTTGGAGTCCGGATGGACCCGCGCATCGCCCGCCGCACCACCGAGCACGGCCTGCAGCTCCCTCCCGCCGCGGTCGAACTGATGCGCGCCGACCTGCCCGACGTCGCCGAGCACGTGGTCGCGGCCATCATCGACGAGGTGCCCAGCTACACCGACGCGTTCAGCGGTGCGATGGGGCGCACCATCGGCAACGCGGTGCAGCTCGCGCTCGCCGGCTTCCTCTCGCTGGCCGGCGGCCGACGCGGCGCCGACCCGCGCACGCCGACCGCCCCCGCGGTCGAGGGGTCCTACCAGCTCGGCCGTGGCGAGGCGCGCAGCGGCCGCACCACCGAGGCGCTGCTGGCGGCCTTCCGCATCGGCGCTCGGGTCTCCTGGCGCGAGATGTCGATGACGGCCGTCGAGCAGGGGGTGGACGGCGAGTCGCTGGTCGCCTTCGCCGAGCTGGTCTTCGCCTACATCGACGAGCTGTCCGCGGCCGCGGTCGCCGGGCACGCCGACGAGCTCGCGACCACCGGTCGGGTCCGGCAGCGGATGCTGGAGCGCGTCGCCCACCACCTGCTCGCCGACTCGCCGGTCGACCAGGTCGTCGCCGCGGCCGAGCGCGCCGACTGGGAGCCGCCGACGACGCTGACCGCCGTCCTGGTCCCCGAGTCGCAGGTCCGTCGGGTGGTCGCCGCAGTCTCCCCGGGGACGCTCCAGGCGGCCGACCCGCCCGAACTCGACGAGGGCGTCCTGCTGCTCGTGCCCGATGCCCACGGCCACCGCCGGGCCGCGCTGCTGCAGACGCTGGCCGGCCGCGGCGCGCTCGCCGGTCCCGCC
>JBAWHI010000239.1:0-6803 GCA_049593675.1 Nocardioides sp. | reverse complement strand
GCGTCAGGCCGTGCGACTCGACCTCGAGGTCGGGGTGGCTGCGCTGGCGGTACTCGAGGGGGTCCGTGTCGGCCATCATGTGGCCGCGCACGCGATAGGCGTGGATCAGTTCGAGGATCCGGGCCTGCTTGCTGATCTCGTCGTCGTGCGAGGTGGCGATGTCAGCGTTCCAGCGGATCGGCTGGTAGGGGATCCGCAACGACCGGAAGATCTCGTCGTAGAAGTTGTCCTGGCCGAGAAGCAGCTGGTGGACCCGCTTGAGGAACTCACCCGACTGCGCGCCCTGGATCACCCGGTGGTCGTAGGTGGAGGTCAGGGTCATCACCTTGCTGATGCCGTTGCGGGCGATCGCGTCGGCGGACGCTCCCTGCCACTCCGGCGGGTACTCCATCGCCCCGACCCCGATGATCGCGCCCTGTCCCTTCATCAGACGGGGGACCGAGTGGCTGGTGCCGATGCCGCCGGGGTTGGTCAGCGAGATGGAGGTGCCCTGGAAGTCGGCGACGCCGAGCTTGTTGTCACGGGCCTTGCGGACGATGTCTTCGTAGGCCGTCCAGAACGCCGCGAAGTCCATCGTCTCGGCGGCCTTGATGCTGGGGACGAGCAGCGTGCGCGAGCCGTCAGGCTTCGGCACGTCGATCGCGAGGCCGAGGTTGATGTGCGCGGGCGTGATCAGGTTGGGCTTGCCGTCAACGGTGTCGAAGCCGACGTTCATCTCCGGCATCGAGCGCAGCGCCTTGATCAGGGCGAAGCCGATCAGGTGGGTGAAGGAGACCTTGCCGCCGCGAGCGCGGGAGAGGTGGCTGTTGATGACGATCCGGTTGTCCCAGAGAAGCTTCACCGGAACCCCACGCACCGAGGTCGCGGTCGGCACGGTGAGGGAGATGTCCATGTTCTGAGCAGTCCGGGCCGGAGCGCCCCGCAGGACCGTGTAGGTCGGCTCGTCACTGGCCGGCGCCGGAGCTACCGGACGCTTTTCCTTCGGGACCGGGCTGGTGGTGCCCTTGGCGGGCTCGGCCGCCTTCGTCTCGGGGCGCGGCTTGGCGGTCGGAGCGGGGCTGTCCTGCTTCGCGGTCACAGCAGCAGGGTCCTTCTCCGGCGCCTTCGCGGGCGCCTTCTCGGATGCCTTCTCGGATGCCTGGGCGGGAGCGGCGGCCGTCGCTCCGGTCGCGGGCTCGGAGCCGAGGCTCTTGAAGTACGTCGACCAGTTCGTATCCACGCTGCCGGGATCCCGCTTGTACTGGTCGTACATCTCCTCCACGAGCCACTCGTTGGCGCCGAAGTCGGCGGAGGGGATGTCGGACTTGCTGCCTGGGGACTGCGGCACGGCTTGATTCGCCTCTTTCAGTACGTGCGCGGGGGGGAGTGGAACAGGTGTCAAGGCTAGACCCCCGCACCAGCAAATGCAGACTGGCGGGGGGCAATTCGGCGTGGTGTGCCGCGAGCCACATGGCGCTCGCTCAGACTGCCGGTCAGAAGTGGGCCGACAGGCCGGCGCTCCGGCCCGGGAGCAGCGCTACGAACAGGGTCACGAACCAGGCCAGGAACCGGGCCAGGAACCGGGCCACGAACCAGGTCACGAACAGGGAGTCTCGACGCAATGATCAGAGCGGTACGACGCCGGGCCGTCGCACTGGCCTGCGCGCTGGTGCTGGGGGTCGGTGCGGCCGGGTGCAGCACCGACGACGATGACGCCGGGGAGGCGGACGCTCCCGCCGAGACGTCGCCCTCGGCGCCGATGTCCCCGCCCGCCGAGCGCACCGTGGACACCAAGGTCTCCTTCGGCCAGGTCTCGGGCCGGCTGGACCGGGAGGCTCGGCAGCGGCTCGCGAAGCAGGTCGGGTCCGTCGTGGACGACTGGACCGCTGCGGCCTACCTCGGCGGCGACTACCCCCGCCGGGCGTTCGCCGACTCGTGGCCGGGGTTCACCGCGGGGGCCGCGACCCAGGCGCGCCGGGACCGCGCCCTGATGAGCAACCAGGACATCGGCGATCGGATCGACGGCGTCGTCCCGCGCCGGAGCGTCGTCGTCCTCGACGTGCTCGCCGTCCAGGGCCGGCCCGCCGGCGTGACCGCGCGGATGTCCCTCGGCTTCCGCACCACCGGAGAGGTGTCCCGCACGGTGCGCGTGCAGGGCCGACTGATGCTCACCCGCACCGACCGGGGCTGGCGGGTCTTCGGCTACGACGTCACGAAGGGAGCGGTCTGATGACTCGCCTGCCTGTCCGTGCGCAGCGGTTCGTGCGGCTCCTGACCGTCGCCGTGGTGCTGGCGCTGGCCGCGTTCGTCATCCCCGACTCGGCCGTCAAGAGCACCGAGGTCGCGTTGGTCAAGGTGCACCGAGCCTCGGGTGTCGACCTCTCGCCGGACGTGGTCTGGATCCTGGCGGTCGGGTCCGACGCCCGCCCGGGGGAGGACATGCTGCGCTCTCGCGGCGACGCCCTCCAGCTCGTCGGGATGAACACCAAGACGGGCGCGGCGACCGCCATCGGCATCCCCCGCGACTCGTGGGTGCCGATCCCGGGCCACGGCTCCAACCGGGTCAACGCCGCGCTGTACTTCGGCGGCCCGCAGCTCCTGGGGCAGACCGTCGGCAACCTGGTCGGCATCCAGCCCGACTACGTCTTCGTCACCCGGTTCCCGTTCTTCGAGGACATGGTCGACGACATCGGTGGGATCAGCGTGAGCAACCCGCGTGCGTTCTCCGACTCGAACCTCAAGCCGAAGGGCTTCACCGCCGGCAAGGTGCGCCTGGACGGGTACGGCGCGATGGCGTTCGCCCGGATCCGCAAGACGCTGCCCGGCGGCGACTTCGACCGCTCCGCCAACCAGCAGCGCGTGCTGCGGGGCATCCAGGCGCGGGTGCGCGAGCGGGCCGACGCTCCGGGCTTCATCGAGCGAGGGGTGCTCACGGTGCTCCAGCACATGCGCACCGACCTCCCGCCGGCCGAGCTGTTCCGGCTGGCCCAGGCCATGGCGCAGGTCGACCCGTCGAAGATCACCAACTGCGTGGTGCAGGGCAACATCGGCAGCGTCGGCGAGGCCAGTGTCGTCATTCCGCACGTCGAGCAGGCTCGGCGCTACGGCGACGCGGCCCGCCAGGACGCGACGATCTCGGTCTGCTGAGCGTCGCCCCGGTGGTGCTGGTGATGGGTGCCCCCGGCAGGATTCGAACCTGCGGCCACTGGTACCGGAAACCAGTGCTCTATCCCCTGAGCTACGGAGGCATCACCCAGAGGCGTTGACCTCGGGGCTGCGCGTCACCCTACAACCGTCGCCGCGGCGAGGTGCAATCGGCCCGTGCGTCCCACAGGGCATCTCGGTGCGCGGACCGGGGCCGGGCGCCGATACCCTTGGTCGGTGACTCCCGAGCAGCTCTCCACCGCGATCGTCGACGTCCTGACGACGCTGTCCGCCGAGGGTGCGATCACCCTGCCGGACGGTGTCCCGACGAGTGTGACGGTGGAGCGACCGCGACAGAAGGGTCACGGCGACTACGCGACCAACGTCGCCCTGCAGCTCGCGAAGAAGGCGGGCACGAACCCGCGCGACTTCGCCGCGCTCGTCCAGCAGGGCCTCGAGCGCCACGACGGTGTCGCCGGTGTCGAGATCGCCGGTCCGGGCTTCCTGAACATCACCGTCGCCGCCGGAGCCCAGGGGGTCGTCGCGGCCCGGATCGTCGAGGCCGGCGCGTCGTACGGCGAGAGCGACGCCTTCGCGGGGGAGCAGGTCAACCTCGAGTTCGTCTCCGCCAACCCCACCGGGCCGATCCACATCGGCGGTGTCCGCTGGGCGGCGGTCGGTGACGCGCTCGGGCGGATCTTCGAGAAGACCGGGGCCCAGGTCACCCGCGAGTACTACTTCAACGACCACGGCGCCCAGATCGACCGGTTCAGCCGGTCCCTCCTCGCGAGCGCGACCGGTGCGGCGACGCCCGAGGACGGCTACGCCGGCGACTACATCCGCGAGATCGCGAACGCCGTGGTCGCCCGGCGCCCCGACGTCACGGAGCTGTCGGCCGAGCAGGCGCAGGAGGTGTTCCGCGCCGAGGGTGTCGAGATGATGTTCGGGGAGATCAAGAAGAGCCTGCACGACTTCGGCGTCGACTTCGACGTCTACTTCCACGAGGACGAGCTGCACAAGAGCGGCGCCGTCGACCGGGCGATCGCCCGGCTCACCGAGATGGGCAACACCTACGAGCAGGACGGCGCCGTCTGGTTGCGCACCGAGAAGTTCGGTGACGACAAGGACCGGGTGATCATCAAGTCCGACGGACAGGGTGCCTACATCTCCGGCGACCTCGCCTACTACCTCGACAAGCGCGAGCGTGGCTTCGACCGGTGCCTGATCATGCTCGGCGCCGACCATCACGGCTACGTCGCGCGGATGATGGCGATGTGTGCCGCCTTCGGCGACGAGCCGGGCACCAACCTCGAGATCCTGATCGGGCAGATGGTCAACCTGGTCAGCAACGGTGAGCCGATGCGCATGTCCAAGCGCGCGGGCACGGTCGTCACCATCGACGACCTCGTCGACGCGATCGGTGTCGACGCCGCCCGCTACGCGCTGGCGCGCTACAGCTCGGACTCCAACATCGACCTCGACCTCGACCTGTGGGCCAAGGCGACCAACGACAACCCGGTCTTCTACGTCCAGTACGCCCACGCCCGGGTCTCCGGCATCCTGCGCAACGCGGCCGACCTCGGGATCGACTACCCGGTCGACACGTTCGACCCGTCGCTGCTCTCCCACGAGAAGGAGGGCGAGCTGCTGCGCTCGCTGGCCGAGTTCCCGCGGGTGGTCGCCAGCGCCGCCGAGCTGCGCGAGCCGCACCGGGTGGCGCGCTACCTCGAGGACATGGCGGGGGTCTACCACCGCTTCTACGACAATTGCCGGGTGCTGCCGATGGGCGACGAGCCGGTGGGCGATCTGCACCGGGCCCGGCTGCTGCTGGTCGCGGCGACCCGGACCGTGCTGGCCAACGGGCTCCACCTGCTCGGCGTCTCCGCCCCCGAGCGGATGTAGCCGCATGTCCCACGAAGCAGGCTGGGCGCACGCGCCCGGAGCGCTCCGCGGCCCGTCGTGGCTGCGTCCGCCGGCCGACCCCGACGCCCTGGTCCAGCACCTCTGGTCGCAGACCGCTCGCAAGGTCGACGGCGAGCTGCACGTCGGTGGTCTGCCGGTCCCCGAGCTGGTCGCCGACGTGAACACGCCCGCCTACGTCCTCGACGAGGAGGACTTCCGGGCCCGGGCGCGGGCGTTTCGCGACGCGTTCTCGTCCTACGACGTCTTCTACGCCGGCAAGGCGTTCCTCTGCACGGCGGTCGCACGATGGGTGCACGAGGAGGGGCTCTGCCTCGACGTGTGCTCCAGCGGCGAGCTGACCGTCGCGCTGCGAGCCGGCTTCGACCCGGCCCGGATCGGCTACCACGGCAACAACAAGACCGTGGCGGAGCTGCGCCGAGCGGTCGCGGCGGGCGTGGGCCGGATCATCGTCGACTCCTTCGACGAGGTCGAGCGGCTCGAGTCGATCACAGCGGTCTCGACCGGCTGGACCTCCGAGGCGCGTGCTCGCGTGATGGTGCGGGTGACGGCCGGGGTGGAGGCGCACACCCACGAGTACATCGCCACGGCCCACGAGGACCAGAAGTTCGGCTTCTCCATCACCTCGGGCGACGCCTTCGAGGCCGTCCGCCGCCTGCAGAACGCCCCCGGCATCGATCTGCTCGGCCTGCACTCGCACATCGGCAGCCAGATCTTCGACTCGTCGGGGTTCGAGGTGGCCGCGCGCCGGGTGCTGGCGCTCCAGGCACGGATCTCCGACGAGCTCGGGGTGACCCTGCCGGAGATGGACCTCGGGGGCGGCTTCGGCATCGCCTACACGACCCAGGACGACCCGGCCGACCCTGCGCAGCTCGCGACCGAGATGAGCAAGATCGTCGAGCACGAGTGCCGCGCGCTCGCCATCCCCGAGCCCCGGCTCTCGATCGAGCCCGGACGGGCGATCGTCGGGCCGGCGATGTGCACCGTCTACACCGTGGGGACGGTCAAGCCGGTGCAGCTCGACGGCGGAGCGGTCCGCACCTACGTCAGCGTCGACGGCGGGATGAGCGACAACATCCGCACCGCTCTCTACGACGCCGACTACTCCTGCACGATCGCCTCACGGGCGTCCGAGGCGACGCCGGTGCTGGCGCGTGTCGTGGGCAAGCACTGCGAGGCGGGCGACATCGTCGTCAAGGACGAGTTCCTCCCCGGCGACGTCGCCCCGGGAGACCTGCTGGCGGTGCCGGGCACCGGGGCCTACTGCCGCTCGATGGCCTCCAACTACAACCACGCGCTGCGCCCACCGGTGGTCGCGGTGCGGGACGGGGTCGCGCGCGTCGTCGTGCGCCGCGAGACTGAGGACGACCTGTTGGCAACGGACATGGGTGATCAGTGATGGTGTCTCGACACGCTCGACAGCCGGACGCGCCACTGAAGGTGGCCGTGCTCGGGTGCGGCTCGGTGGGTTCCCAGGTGGTCCGGCTGCTCGAGGAGCAGTCCGGGGACCTCGCGGCGCGGGTCGGAGCCCCCGTCGAGCTGGTCGGCGTCGCCGTCCGGCGCCTCGACGCCCCACGCGAGGTGGAGGTGCCCGAGGGGTTGCTGACGACCGACGCGATCGGTCTGGTCACCCGCGACGACGTCGATCTGGTCGTCGAGGTGATCGGCGGCATCGAGCCCGCCCGGTCGCTGATCCTGGCGGCGCTGGACGGCGGCGCCTCCGTCGTGACCGCCAACAAGGCGCTGCTCGCCGAGGACGG
>JBAWHI010000238.1:0-1637 GCA_049593675.1 Nocardioides sp. | reverse complement strand
GATCAGGGCCGCACCGCGCTGACGGCCGCTGCGGCTGCCTACGGCTCGCGGCGGCTGCGCCGCCGGCAGGCGGAGGCCGAGCTCGCCCTGGCGCGGGCCCTGCTCCACACCGAGCCGGCCGACGCGGCCCGCACGGCCCGGGGGGCGGAGCGACACTTCCGCTCCGTCGACGCCCCGGCGATGGCGGCCCGCGCCGCGGGAGTCCGCCTGACCGCGGCTGCCACCCAGGCCGACCCGAGCGCAGCGCTGGTGCGCGAGGTCGCCGAGGTCGAGGTCGCGCTCGCCGCCCACGGCGCCCGGTGGGACGCCACGGCCCTGCGCCTGCACCGGGCCGGGATCCTGGCGCGGATGGACCGGACCGACGATGCCCGCACGGTCCTGCGCTCGGCCCGGACCGGAGCGCAGCCGCCGCTCGCCGTACGCCTGCTGGATCGGGCCGTCCGGGCCGAGGTCGCTGCCGCCGGAGGCCGGCGGTCCGTCGGCCTCCGCCACCTGCGGACCGGCCTGTCGGACCTGCACGCGTGGCAGAGCTCGTTCGGGTCCCTCGACCTGCAGACCGGCGTCGCCGGTCAGGGCGTGCGGCTGGCGGCACGCGGGCTGGCGCTCGCGGTCGAGTCCCGCCGGCCGGAGGTGCTCTTCGAGTGGTCCGAGCGGGCCCGGATGCTGGCCAGCCGGGTGCAACCGGTGCGCGCGCCGGAGGACGAGCAGATCGTGGCGGACCTGACCGAGCTGCGCGAGATGGCCGCCGAGGGCGGGCATCGCGACCCCGAGCGGGAGGCCGAGCTCCGTCAGCGGGTGCGTGAGCGCGCCTGGCAGCACCGCGGGTCGGGCGAGGTCGCTGAGCCGGTGACGCTCGAGCTGCTGCAGGCCGGGCTCGACGAGCAGACCGCGTTGGCGGCCTACGTCGTCGCGGCCGACCGGGTGGTGGCCCTCGTGGTCACCTGCGACGGCGTGACCTGGGTCGACCTCGGGCGGCGGAGCGCGGTCGATGCCCTCCTCGGTGGCCTGCTGCCCGATCTCGACATGGCGGCCTCCGAGCTGCCGGGCACCATGGCCGGGTTCGTCCGCCACGAGCTGGCCGGCCGTCTCGCGGCCATCGCGACGGTCCTGGTCGAGCCGGTCCGCGCCGCCATCGGCGATCGGAGTGTCGTGCTGACGCCGTCCGGCGTCCTCGCCGGTGTCCCGTGGACCCTGCTGCCCGACCTCACCGGCCGCCCGGTCACGGTCGCGCAGTCGGCGACCAGCTGGCTGTCTCGTCGTACGACGCCGCTGCGGTCGACCTCGGCGGGCCTGGTCGCCGGCCCCCGGGTCGCGCGCGCGGCCGACGAGGTGGCGGCGGCCGCGCAGCAGTGGGGCGGCGCCCGGGTGCTCACCGGAGGTGAGGCGGCCGCGGCGGCGGTGTCGGACCTGGCGTCCTCCGTCGACGTCCTCCACGTCGCCGCGCACGGCCGACACAGCTCGGAGAACGCGATGTTCTCCGGGCTCCAGCTCGCCGACGGCCCGTGGTTCGGCTACGACATCGACCAGCTGCGGCAGGTGCCAGACGTGGTGGTGCTCTCGGCCTGCGAGGTCGGCCGCTCGACGGTGCGCTGGGGCGACGAGCTGATCGGGATGACGACCGCCTGGCTGCACGCCGG
>JBAWHI010000237.1:0-2949 GCA_049593675.1 Nocardioides sp. | reverse complement strand
GCGGCAGCCCAGCGGGCCCGCGACGCCGGACTCGACGTGGTCATGGACGCCTGCCCCGTGATTGAGGCCGGCAGGCACGGCTTCTGAGTCTCCGGGGCCCCGCGGCCCGCCGGGTTAGTGCGCCGCCCCCAGTTCGATGAGCAGGACCCCGCCGATGATGAACACAATGCCCAGCCCCATCAGCCAGGTCAGCGGTTCCTTGAAGAGTACCCTGCTCAGCACAGCTGTCAGGGCTACTCCAACGGCGGCCCAGATCCCGTACGCGATCCCCAGGGCCATACCGCTGGCGAGGGTCAGGGAGAGCATGGTGAAGGCCACGACATAGCCGACCAGCACACTGGCGTACCAGCGCTTGTTCTCGATCGCGAGGCGCAGGGACAGTGTCCCGCCTACTTCGAATACAATCGCTCCGCACAGGAACAGCCAGGACATCAGGCCGCCCTGCCCGTGTTTTTCTCCGCAGTCTGGCGGCCCAGTTCAACGCAGAGGACACCGATCATCACGGCTCCGATACCCAGCCCCATCAGCAGTGTGATCGGCTCATCGAACAGGAACAGCGACAGCACCGCGGTGAGCGCAACCCCGGAGGCCCCCCAGATGCCGTACGCGACGCCGAGCCCCATACCGGTTCGCAGGGTGGCCGAGAGCAGAATGAAGGCAGCTGCGTAGGCGGGCACCACCACGGCGTACAGGGCGGGTGTGTCCAAGGCGCCCTTCAGCGAGAGGGATCCGGTGACTTCCAGGACGATGGCGAGCAGCAGGAAAAGCCAGCCCTTCACGGGGTGACGCCCTGGCGCTGCAGATCGGCCGGCTGCGGTTCCATCGGCCGCAGTTCTATCGGCAGGGACCGGTGGGTGTGCCACGCTGCGAGCATGTCCTGCCGCGAGCCGGCGGGATTGTCCCGGTGCCACTGGCGGCTGAACCGGTTGAGCTCGAACTGCGCACCAATCGGTTTGGAGGCCCGGGCCGCATCGCTGCGGCTGCCGTGCCAGTGGTCAAGGGCAGAGGCCAGGGTGGCGGTGCCGTCGTTGGCGGCAAAGAACTCCCGCATCGGAGCGTCGAACCGGAAGCCCGGTCCCAGCGCGTTGCGGAAGAACTCCCGTAGGACCTGGCTGCAGGGATGGCCGGCGGGAATGACGGTGTGGATGGTCAGCGGTGCCGTCAGCCGGGCCGTGGAGCGGCGGGGGACCGACGTCGACGGCGGCAGTGGCCGGCCGTCCAGGAAAGCCTCGATCCGGTCGGCGAGGGCTTCCTTGGAACCGGCCGCCCGGAGGCCAAGCTCCCGGGTGAAGGCCTGCAGTTCATCCTTCAGCCAGTACCAGCGGCGGAACTCCGCTCCGCTGAGGCTGGGCGTCAGCGGAGGCCGGTTGGGAAGAGTCACACAATAATCCTGCCCTACCCGGGGCAGGTTGGCGGCATGCCGGGCGGGAGCCAATCAGCCGGGGCCGCCGGGGAAGACTCGATCGGGACCCGGGACGTCGTAACAAGTCCGGGTGTTACGCCACAAGGGTCACAAGCCGACGCAGAGGGCCACATCCGGACACATCATTGCGCGCTATGGCCGGATGCCGCCAGCATGGAGCCGTAACCATCCAGAGCGGCTGAGAGACCTGGCTCCATGACGCCGCAGCAACCCCTTCCGTAAACCATCGGAGATGGGTGCTACCGCCAGGACCGATGGAGAAGCACCCGCTTTCTTTTGGTCCCCCCTTCAGCACGCCGCGGCGTGCCCACTGGGCGGGCCTGCGGTATGCACCTCTTCTCGGGCACTGACCGAAGGAGGACGGCATGATCCGGATCGAGAATGTTTCGACCGTCTTTGACACCGGCGGATCCGCCCTGACTGCTGTGGACAATGTGTCGCTGGACATCCCGCGCGGCAGCATCCAGGGGATTATCGGGTTCTCCGGGGCGGGCAAATCCACCCTGCTGCGCAACATCAACCTCCTGGAGCGCCCGACATCGGGCCGGGTCCTGGTGGACGGAGTGGACCTCACCGGCCTGGGCGACGCCGAACTGCGCGCCACCAGGCACGGGATCGGGATGATCTTTCAGCACTTCAACCTGCTCAATAACCGCACCGCGGCGCAGAACGTGGAACTCTCGCTCAAGTTCGCCGGGGTGGGCAACGCCGCCGAGCGCCGCCGCCGGGCACTCGAGGCGCTCGCCGTCGTTGACCTGTCCGAAAAAGCGGGTACCTACCCGGCCAAACTCTCCGGCGGCCAAAAGCAGCGGGTGGCAATCGCCCGGGCCCTGGCCACCGAGCCCAAGGTGCTGCTGTGTGATGAGCCGACCTCCGCCGTCGACCCGCGGACCACCGCCTCCGTGCTGCAGTACCTTTCCGACGTCAACGCCCGCTTCGGCATCACGATCGTGGTGGTCACGCATGAAATGAACGTGGTGAAGGCGATCGCGGACAACGTGGCCGTGATGGAGGACGGCCGGGTGGTGGAACAGTTCGCGCTCGCCGAGCTGAAGCGGCCCGGTTTTACGCCCGCAACCCCGATCGGCCGGTACCTCATTTCCGACGAAATCAGCCTGGACCGTGCCGAAAGAAAGCCCGCCTCACGGTTGGAAGGAGCCCACCATGCTTGAGCGCATCATCGAAGTCTGGCCCGAACTGCTCACGGCACTGGGTCAGACCGGCATCATGCTGCTGGTGGCCATTCCGCTGGCCGTGCTCATCGGCACCCCGCTGGGCGTCCTGCTCTACGGCCTGGGCCCCAACGGGCTGGTCCACAAACCCAAGCTGCACCGGGTCCTGGATTCGCTGGTGAACCTGGTCCGGTCCTTTCCGTTCCTGATCCTGCTGATCGCCATCATTCCGTTCACCCGCTTCATCGTGGGCACCACCATCGGCACGGCCGCGGTGATCGTGCCGCTGACCATCAACGCGATCCCGTACTTCGCCCGGTTCGTGGAACAGAACCTCACCGCGCTGGGCGGGGG
>JBAWHI010000236.1:0-3768 GCA_049593675.1 Nocardioides sp. | reverse complement strand
CGTCGGGCCCGCCGGGGTCGCCGGCGGCGAGCCCGACGACAGCATGGAGGTGCCGGGCCTGGACTCCCAGATCGCCACCGACCTGCTCGAGGGCGCCGCTTCCGACCAGGCCGGCCTCACGGCCCAGCTGGTCGTCGCGCCGACCGAGGACGGGGCGACGTTCGCCGAGTCGCCGTCCGCACAGGACTCGCTGGCGGTGCTGCGCGAGTCGGCCGCCGCGCTGCCGCACGTGCTCGGCGTCAGTGACGAGGTCGTCTCTCCGGACGGCCGGGTGGCCCTGGTGACGCTGCAGTACCCCGCCCTCGACGGCGTGGACCGCGGCGACCTCACGGCCCTGGAGGGTCTGCGAGCCGAGGCTGACGCCGACCCGGCGATCCAGGTCGAGGCACGCGGCGACCTGGTCTTCGCGCTGGAGGAGCCCAGCACCGGGGTGGGTGAGATCGTCGGCCTGGTCGCGGCCCTCGTGATCCTCCTGGTCGCCTTCGGGTCACTGGCGGCGGCCGGACTCCCGATCGCCGTCGCCGTGACCGGCCTGACGGTCGGGGTCGCCGCGATGTCGCTGGCCGCGCAGGCCGTCGGGGTGCCGACCTGGGCGACGGTGCTCGGCAGCATGGTGGGTCTCGGTGTCGGGATCGACTACGCCCTGTTCATCCTCACCCGCCACCGCGAGCACCGAGCCGCCGGCGTACCGGTCCGCGAGTCCGTCGCCCGCTCGGTCGCCACCGCCGGCCACCCGGTCGTGCTCGCGGGCGGGATCGTCATCGTGGCGATCATGGGCCTGGTGGTCGCCGGGGTGCCGTTCATGACCGCCGGTGCGATCGCGGTGTCCCTGATCGTGCTCGTGATCGTGGTCGCGTCGGTGACGCTGCTTCCCGCCCTCCTCACCATCGCCGGCCACCGTGTCGACGGGAGCCGCAGCCGCCGGCGCAGCTCGGGCGCTCCCGCGGCACCGGCCGGCTCGGTGTGGTGGCGCCGGGTCGTGGGTCGCGTCGTGGCGCACCCCGGCTGGTTCGCCGCCGGGGTCACCGCACTGCTCGTGCTGCTGGCGCTGCCAGCCTTCGCGCTGCGAGCCGGGATCCCCGACGACGGCACCCTGCCCGAGACCCGGTCCGAGCGGCGCGCCTACGACCTGCTCGCCGAGGGCTTCGGCCCGGGCGTGAACGGACCCCTCGTCGTTGTCGTCGACACCGATGGCGACGCCGCGGTGGTCCCGGACCTGCGCGCAGCCCTGACCGCGGACTCCGGCGTGTCCTCGGTCTCCGAGCCGACGCCGGTCGCCGACGACCTGGTGACGCTCGTCGTGCACCCCAGCACGGGGCCGCAGGACGAGGCGACCCATCTGACGACCGAGCGCCTGCGGAGCGAGGTCATCCCGGACGTCCTCGCCGACACCGGCGCGAGCGCCCACGTCGGCGGTCAGGCGGCCGCGTTCGCCGATGTGGGGGCGCGGGTGAACGAGCGGCTGCCGATCTTCATCGCCATGGTGATCCTGCTGTCGTCGCTGCTGCTGCTGATCGTGTTCCGGTCGGTGGTGATCCCACTTCAGGCGGCGGCGATGAACCTGCTGAGCATCGGCGCGTCGTACGGCGTGCTCGTGATGGTCTTCCAGTGGGGCTGGGGTGCGGGGCTGATCGGCCTGGAGTCGACGGTCCCGATCGTCTCCTTCATCCCGATGTTCATGTTCGCGATCCTCTTCGGCCTGTCCATGGACTACGAGGTCTTCCTGCTCTCCCGGATCCGGGAGGAGTACGTCGCCACCGGCGCCACCCGCCCAGCCGTCGTGGCAGGCATCGCCAAGACCGGGCGGGTGATCACCTCCGCAGCCCTGATCATGATCTCGGTCTTCGCCGGCTTCGTGCTCGGCGAGGACCCGGCGACCAAGATGTTCGGGCTCGGGCTGGCGACCGCCGTGCTGATCGACGCGACCCTCGTGCGGATGGTGCTGCTCCCGGCCGTGATGACGCTGTGCGGCCCCGCCAACTGGTGGCTGCCCGGGTGGCTGGACCGTCTGCTCCCCCGGGCGAGGCCGCACGCCGCTGTGGTCCCCGAGGAGTCGAGGCCCACCGTCCCGATAAGGTGATCGTGGTGTGCCGGGAAGTCTGGTCGGCAATTCCGTCGCCGACCCCGAGGAGTCCACGTGAGCGCCAGTCCCGAAGGACACGGCACCGAGGAGAGCGGCCGCTCCCCCCTGCTGTTCTCGCGCGGTTCCTGGCTGGAGACCTCGCGGACCGCCGAGATCCTGCGCGCGGAGACGACCGGTGGGCTGCTGCTGATCCTGGCCGCCACGATCGCGATCGTCTGGGCGAACAGCCCGTGGGACTGGGCGTACTTCGACCTGCGGGACGTCGTCGTCGGCCCTGAGGCCCTGCACCTGGATCTCAGCCTCGGCACGTGGGCGGCCGACGGGCTGCTCGCGATCTTCTTCTTCGTCGCGGGCCTCGAGCTCAAGCGCGAGTTCGTCGCCGGTGACCTGCGCGACCCCCGCCGGGCGACGCTGCCCGTCGTCGCCGCGATCGGCGGCATGGTCGTGCCCGCGGTCATCTTCGTGCTCTGGAACCTCGGGACCGACAACCTCGTCGGATGGGCGATCCCGACGGCGACCGACATCGCCTTCGCCCTCGCCATCCTCGCGGTGATCAGCACCCACCTGCCCTCGGGACTGCGGACGTTCCTGCTCACGCTCGCGGTGGTCGACGACCTGCTCGCGATCACGGTGATCGCGCTGTTCTACACCTCCGACCTGGACGTGCTCTACCTGCTCCTGGCGCTGATCCCGATCGCCATCTTCGGCTACTTCGCCCAGCGCCGCATCCACCCCGGCTGGCTGCTGCTGCCGCTGGCCGTGGTCGCGTGGGTGCTCGTGCACTCCTCGGGCGTGCACGCGACGGTCGCCGGCGTGCTCCTGGCGTTCACCGTCCCGGTGCGGCGCGCGGACGGCGAGGACGGTCCCGGTCTCGCCGAGCACCTGGAGCACCTGGTCCGCCCGATCTCTGCCGGCGTCGCGGTCCCGATCTTCGCGTTCTTCGCCGCCGGCGTCGCCATCGGCGGTCTCTCCGGACTGCAGGAGGCCCTGACCGACAAGATCGCGCTGGGCATCATCTGCGGACTCGTCGTCGGCAAGACCATCGGCATCGCCGGGTCGACCTGGCTGCTCTCGAACTTCACCAAGGCGGATCTCGACGACGAGCTGAGCTGGATCGACGTCATCGGCATGTCGCTGCTCGCCGGCGTCGGGTTCACCGTCTCGCTGCTGATCGGCGAGCTCGCCTACGGCCACGGCACCCCCGAGGACGACACCGCCAAGGTCGCCGTGCTGGTGGGCTCGCTGGTGGCGATGCTGATGGCGGCCGTGGTGCTGCGCTCGCGCAACCGGACCTATCGCCGCCTCACCGAGATCGAGGAGCGTGACGAGGACCGCGACGGGGTACCGGACGTCTACCAGCACGACGACGAGACCGACTGACTCTGTAGGGTGGCGCGCATGGCCAGCAACGACGTCCAGCCAGCTCCGCCGCGGGCGGACGACCCCACCATCGGCCGTCTGGTCCACGACGCCACCCGCGACATCTCCACCCTGGTCCAGAAGGAGATCCAGCTCGCCAAGTCCGAGCTGAAGGTCAGCGTCAAGGCCGGCGGCTCCGGGATCGGCCTCTTCGCCGGCGCGGCCTTCCTGGTCGTGCTCGCGATCATCATGTTCTCGGTCTCGCTCGCCTACTTCATCCACTGGAACGGCGACGGCCTCGCGCTGCAGTGGGCCTTCCTCATCGT
>JBAWHI010000235.1:0-1578 GCA_049593675.1 Nocardioides sp. | reverse complement strand
CTCGGCGGCGAGCTCGTTGACGTCCTTGCCCTGGGCGATCGCGCTGAACAGGTCCTCGAGGACCCGCGAGCCCTCGACCTGCGCCCAGCCCGGCGCGGCCGGGGTGAGCTTGGCGTTCGAGGCCGCCGCGATGGTGGCCTGGGCGAACTCGTCGTCACCGAGCAGCGAGGCGAGCGACTCCTTGGCCGGGGTCAGGCCGTTCTCGGCGAGGACGGTCTGGTAGTCGTCGCTGAGCATCAGCGCGACCGCCGCCTGGGCGAGCTCCTGGTTCGGCGACTTCGCGGCGACCGCGATGTCGGAGCCGCCGAGCAGCACCGGGGCGGGCTCGCCGTCGGCACCCGGCAGGGCGAAGACGCCGATCTCCTTGGCGAAGGTGTCGGGGCAGCCCGTCTCCGGGTCCTCGATCAGGCCCTTGACCCAGCCCGGGGCCGACATCATCGCGACCTCACCGGCGCAGAACGGGGTCCACGGGTCGGCCTCGTCGCCGTCCTTCGGCGCACCCGACGCCTCGACGAAGAGCTTCTGGGCCGTCTCCAGGCCCGCGATCGACTCGGGCGTCGAGAGCGCACCGGTCCACTCGCCGTCGCTCTCGACGGCCAGGTCGCCGTCCGCGTCCCAGACGAACGCCGCGCCGTTGCGCCAGTCCTGGCCGGGGAACCAGAAGCCGGAGAAGTTGGCCGGCTTGGGGTTGGCCTTCTTCAGGGCGACCGCTGCGTCGACGAACTCATCCATCGTGGTCGGGACCTCGAGGCCGGCCTTCTCCAGCAGGTCCTTGCGGTAGAAGATGTACTTCGAGCCGGCGTAGTACGGCACCGCGTAGGTCTCGCCGTCGATGGTCGCACCCTCGACGAAGCCGGGGAGCAGGTCGTCGCCGCCGAGCTCGTCGAGCTCGTCGGTCAGCGGCGAGAAGGCGCCCGCCGAGGTGAAGGTCGGGGCCTGGGTGTTGCCGATCTCGACGACGTCCGGGGTCTCGGACTCGCTGGACAGGGCGGTGGTCAGCTTCTCGACGAGGCCGTCCCACTCCTGCTCCTCGATGGTGAGGGTGGAGCCCGGGTTCTCCTCCTCGAAGGTGGTCTTCAGCCACTCCCGGGCGGCCTCGGGCGTGTCTGCGCCGTTGAGCCAGACCCGGATGTCGGCGGCCTCGGGGGCCGAGCCCTCCGAGGAGTCGTTGCTGTCGTCGCTGCTGCCGCAGGCGGCGAGGGCGGTGAGGGCCAGGGTGGCCAGCGCAGCGCCCGCGAGTGTCTTCTTGATGCGCACCGAAGTGCTCCTCTCTTGCATACCCGGTCGGGTACTGGCTGACGACGGGCCCCGGCGGCTCGTCGTGCGTCGTGGATGGGCGTTCATGAGACGCCCAGCTGTCCGGCGAGCACGAGCACCGAGGCGCCCACGAGAACGACGTCCTCGCCGAGGGTGGAGGCCCGGACGACCAGGCCTTCTGAGCTCACCGGCATGGTCCGGGAGCGGATGCTGCGGTCGACGGCCTCACGGAGGGGGCCGTCGAGCAGCTCCTGCGGGCCACTGAGGACCAGCTCCTGCAGGTTCAGGGTGCCGACCACGGGGGCCAGCGCGGCGCCGAGC
>JBAWHI010000234.1:0-1962 GCA_049593675.1 Nocardioides sp. | reverse complement strand
TTCTGGCCGACGGGGCCGGGCGGACACAACGACCACGGGCTGTCCCGCAAGCACATCATGGAGTCGATCGACGCCTCGTTGCGACGGCTCGGCACCGACTACGTCGACCTCTACCAGGCGCACCGCTTCGACGACGAGACGCCGCTCGAGGAGACGATGGAGGCGTTCGCGGACGTGGTGCGACAGGGCAAGGCGCTCTACATCGGCGTGTCGGAGTGGCGCGCCGACCAGATCCGGGAGGGGCACCGGCTCGCTCGCGAGCTGCGGATCCCGCTGGTCTCCAACCAGCCGCAGTACAACCTGCTCTGGCGGGTGATCGAGCCCGAGGTGGTGCCGACCTGCGCGGAGCTCGGCATCGGACAGATCGTCTTCTCACCGATCGCGCAGGGTGTCCTCACCGGCAAGTACGTCCCCGGCCAGAAGCCTCCGGCGGGCTCGCGCGCGACCGACGAGAAGGGCGGTGCCGACATGGTCGGGCGCTGGATGCGCGACGACGTGCTCGAGCGGGTGCAGCAGCTCCAACCGATCGCCGAGGAGGCCGGCCTCTCGCTCGCCCAGCTCGCGGTGGCGTGGGTGCTCCAGAACGACAACGTCTCGGCGGCGATCATCGGGGCGAGCCGGCCCGAGCAGGTCACCGACAACGCACGCGCCGCCGGCGTACGCCTCGATGCGGACACGCTGAAGGCGATCGACGACGTGGTCGAGCCGATCGTCGTGCGCGACCCGGGCAAGACCCAGTCGGTGCGCCGCGCGGACCTGATGGGCCGCTGATCCGGGTCGGACCGGGGCCTACCGGTACTGCTCGGGCAGCTTCTGGCCGATCTTGACCTGCGCCTTCGGCAACCGCATGAACTTCATCTGCAGCGACCGGGTGACGGCGTACCAGGTCACGCCCTTGAGCGATTCCTCCGGGAACCGCTGGGTCACCTGACGACGCACGCGGAACCGCAGCATCACCATGTCGATGATCACCAGCAGGATCGTGCACATCAAGATCGTGTTGCCGATCTGGGCGAGGCCGGCGTTGCCGGAGTAGCCGAGCACCATGGTCACCAGCAGCAGCGGGATGACCAGCTCGATCAGCGAGAACCGCGAGTCCACGAAGTCGCGGATGAAACGACGCGCGGGTCCGCGGTCGCGGGTGGGGTAGTAGCGCTCGTCCCCGTCCTTCATGGCCTGGCGCACCGTCTTGCTGGACTCCGAGCGTGCCTGCCGCTGCGCGGCGGCCTGCTCCTTGCGGGTGCGGGGGGTCTTGGCCCGCGCCCTGGCGGCCGCCTCGGCCTCCTTGCGGGTCGGCGTGGGCCGGCCCTTGCCGCCCACCTTGGCGGGGGTCGGCTCGGCGACGGGGGCTTCGGACTTGCTGCGACGGAACAACGCGGTGCCTCACGGACGTACGACGGGAACGCCCTCAGACTACCGGCGGCGTCGCCCAGGTTTGATTTTGAGCCTAGGCTGGGGCACCAGACCAGCGAACCACTGGCGATCCACCGGAGAGGGACCCGACACCCATGGGCATTTGGCAGCGCTTCACCCTGATCTTCAAGTCGAAGGCCAACAAGGCCCTCGACCGCGCCGAGGATCCGCGGGAGACGCTCGACTACAGCTACCAGCGCCAGCTGGACCTGCTGTCCAAGGTGCGCCGCGGGGTGGCCGACGTCGCCACCAGCCGCAAGCGGGTCGAGCTCCAGATCAACCAGCTCGAGCAGCAGTCCGCGAAGCTCCAGGGGCAGGCCCAGAAGGCGATCTCGATGGAGCGGGAGGACCTGGCGCGCGAGGCACTGACCCGCAAGTCCGGCCTGACGTCGCAGATCAACGACCTCAAGGTCCAGCACGCGCAGCTCCAGGGCGAGGAGGAGAAGCTCACCCTCGCCCAGCAGCGGCTGCAGGCGAAGGTCGAGGCGTTCCGGACCCGCAAGGAGACGATCAAGGCCACCTACACCGCCGCCGAGGCGCAGACCCGCA
>JBAWHI010000233.1:0-3976 GCA_049593675.1 Nocardioides sp. | reverse complement strand
CGGCGGGGGCGGGGGAGGCGGCTCGTTCATGGACATCGGTCAGCTCCTTGCGGGGTCCGAGGGAAGGCCAGCGGCAACATGCTCGCAGATCCTCGGGCCGGTTTGAGTCGTTCCGGGCGAGTAGCCTGCGAGAGGTGACCCGCAAACCGCCCCGGCACGACATCGACGAGCTCGAGCTGGATGTCGACGACCCGAAGCAGCACGCCGCCGGACCGACGGCTGTCGCCATCACGATGAAGCGTGCGGTCGAGCAGATGGGCGTGCGTCGTACGGCGAAGACCCTGCTGCGGATCAACCAGGCCGACGGCTTCGACTGCCAGGGCTGCGCCTGGCCCGACCCCGATCCGGACCACCGGCACACGGCCGAGTTCTGCGAGAACGGCGCGAAGGCGGTCACCGAGGAGGCGACGCTGCGCCGGGTCGACCGGGCCTTCTTCCTCGATCACCCGATCGCGGACCTACGCGAGCGCACCGACTACTGGCTCGGCCAGCAGGGCCGGATCACCGAGCCGATGGTGCTGCGCGCCGGCGCGACCCACTACCGGCCGATCGGCTGGGACGAGGCGTTCGAGCTCCTGGGCGGTCGGCTCGACGCGCTGGCGTCGCCCGACGAGGCGGTGTTCTACACGTCGGGCAAGACCTCCAACGAGGCGGCGTTCGCCTATCAGCTGTTCGTGCGCGCCTTCGGCACCAACAACCTGCCCGACTGCTCCAACATGTGCCACGAGTCGACCTCGGTCGCGCTGGCCGAGGCGATCGGCATCGGCAAGGGCTCGGTCAGCCTCGAGGACATCTACGACGCGAAGCTGATCGTCATCGCGGGGCAGAACCCGGGCACCAACCACCCGCGGATGCTGAGCGCGCTGGAGACCGCCAAGAAGAACGGTGCTCGCATCATCTCGGTCAACCCGCTGCGGGAGGCCGGACTCGTGCGCTTCAAGAACCCGCAGAAGGTCCGCGGTCTGGCAGGCCGGGGGACGGCCCTGGCCGACCTGCACCTCCCGGTCCGGATCAACGGCGACCTCGCGCTGTTCCAGGCGATCGGCTCCCTGCTGCTGGAGTGGGACGCGGTCGACCACGACTTCATCGCCGCCCACACCCACGGGTTCGAGGACTGGGCGGGGCACGTGCGCGAGCTCGACTGGGACGCCGTACGTCGCGCGACGGGGCTGGACCGCCCCGAGATCGAGGCGGCGGCCCGGATGTTCCAGGAGTCCGACGCCACGGTGATCTGCTGGGCGATGGGGATCACCCAGCACCGCAACGCGGTCGCGACCGTCAAGGAGATCGTCAACGTCACGCTCCTGCAGGGCAACATCGGCAAGCCCGGCGCCGGCCTGTGCCCGGTGCGGGGCCACTCCAACGTGCAGGGCGACCGGACCATGGGCATCTGGGAGCGGCCTCCGCAGCACTTCCTCGACGCGCTGGAGCGCGAGTTCGGCTTCGACCCGCCCCGCGAGCACGGGCTCGACACCGTCCAGGCGATCGAGGCGATGCGCGACGGCAGGGCCAAGGTCTTCGTCGGGATGGGCGGCAACTTCGTCTCCGCCGCGCCCGACACCGCGGTCACCGAGCAGGCGATGCGCAACCTCGACCTGACCGTCCACGTCTCGACCAAGCTGAACCGCTCGCACGTCGTGACCGGGCGCGAGGCGCTCATCCTCCCGGCGCTGGGGCGCAGCGAGCGCGACCTGACCGGCGGTCGCCTCCAGCGGGTGACGGTCGAGGACTCGATGTCCGCGGTGCACGCCTCGCACGGGCCGCTCAAGCCCGCGTCGCCGGACCTGCGGTCCGAGGTCGACATCGTCTGCTCGCTCGCCATCGCGACGATCGGCGACCGGCACGCGATCCCCTGGGCGGCCTTCCGGTCCGACTACGCCGAGATCCGGCACCGGATCGCTCGGGTGGTGCCGGGCTGCGCGGCCTACAACGAGAAGGTGACCCGCCCCGGAGGGTTCGTGCTCCCGCACCCCCCGCGGGACTCGCGGACCTTCGAGACCGGGACGGGTCGGGCGATGTTCACGGTCAGTCCCACCGATGTGCTGCACGTCCCCGAGGGCCGGCTGCTGCTGCAGACCCTGCGCTCGCACGACCAGTTCAACACCACGATCTACGGGCTCGACGACCGCTACCGCGGCGTCAAGGGCGGCCGCCGGGTGGTCTTCGTCCACCCGCAGGACGTCACCGCCCTCGGGCTCGCGGACGGCGCCCACGTCGATCTCGTCAGCGAGTGGTCGGACGGGTCGGAGCGCCGCGCGCCGTCGTTCCGGGTGGTGCCCTACGACCAGCCGCGGGGGTGCGCTGCGGCGTACTACCCGGAGACGAACCCCCTGATCCCGTTGGGATCCACCGCGATCGGCAGCAACTGCCCCACGTCGAAGTCGGTCATCGTCCGGCTCGAGCCGTCGCCCGGCGGGCCGGACGGCGTCATCACCAGCGACACCGGGACCGTCACCGCCGGAGACGCCAAGCGGACGGTCGAGCCCCGGCAGCTGTCGTGAGCACGCCCGATCCACGCCCGATGAGCGCTCGCACGCCCGGAGGACCACGCCGATGAGCAACCTCGATGACCGGCCCGACGAGCTCGACTGCACGGCGACGCCCGCCGACGGCGTCGAGGTCATGGCGCCGCGCGACGTCCCGCTCGGTGGACCGCGCGCGATGCGCGTGCGGCGCACCCTCCCGCAGCGCGCGCGCTCGCTGATCGGGGCCTGGTGCTTCGTCGATCACTACGGGCCGGACCGGGTGGCCGACACCGGCGGGATGGTGGTGCCGCCGCACCCGCACACCGGACTGCAGACGGTGAGCTGGCTGTTCACCGGTGAGGTGGAGCACCGCGACAGCGCCGGACACCATGCGATGGTGCGCCCGGGCGAGCTCAACCTGATGACGGCCGGTCGGGGGATCAGCCACTCCGAGGTCTCGCCGGCGTCGACCGAGATCCTGCACGGCGCCCAGCTCTGGGTCGCCCTGCCGGACTCCGCGCGTCACACCGATCCCGGGTTCGCGCACCACACGCCGGCGCCTGTGACCGGGCCCGGCTACGAGGCGCGCGTCTTCCTCGGCTCGCTGCTCGGTGACACCTCGCCGGTGGCCACGTTCACCCCGCTGCTCGGCGCCGAGCTGCTGCTCGAGGCGGGTACGTCGGTCGAGCTGGCCGTCGACGAGACCTTCGAGCACGGCGTGCTGGTCGACGCGGGCACCGTCGCGGTCGCCGGCACTGAGACCGCCTCCGGCGACCTCGCCTACGTGCCGCTCGGCCGTGGCACCATCACCCTCGCGGCCCTGGACGAGCCGGTGCGCCTCCTGCTGCTCGGCGGCCCGCCGTTCGGCGAAGCCATCGTCATGTGGTGGAACCTGGTCGCTCGCTCCCACGACGAGGTCGTCGCCTGGAGGCAGCGCTGGCAGGACCAGATCACCGACGCCGGTCTGGGCGAGGGGTGGTACGGCGTCCCCGTCGGCGACGACCGTCAGCCGATCCCCGCCCCGCCGCTGCCGAATGTCCGACTGCGCGAGCGCCGCTGACGATTGCGCCGTTCGCACCAGGGGGGAACAGTGGGGGGATGTCCACGACCCCCGACTTCAGCGGCCTGCGAGCGACCTTCATCAACTGCACCCTCAAGCGCAGCCCCGAGACCAGCCACACCCAGGGCCTGGTCGATGCGAGCGCATCGATCATGCGCAAGCACGGCGTGGACGTCGACGTCATCCGTGCGATCGACCACGACATCGCGACCGGGGTCTACCCCGACATGCGCGAGCACGGCTGGGAGAGCGACGCCTGGCCGGACCTCTACCCGGGGATCCTCGACAGCCAGATCCTGGTCATCGCCGGTCCGATCTGGCTCGGCGACAACTCCAGCGTGACCAAGCAGGTCATCGAGCGGATCTATGCGCTCAGCGGCATGCTCAACGACCAGGGACAGTACGTCTTCTACGGCCGGGTCGCCGGGTGCCTCATCACCGGCAACGAGGA
>JBAWHI010000232.1:0-3852 GCA_049593675.1 Nocardioides sp. | reverse complement strand
CCCAACACCAGCGTGGTCGGTCCCGGTGACCCGATCTTCTACCCGCCGCAGACGCAGGACCTGCACTTCGAGGGCGAGCTCGCAGTCGTGATCGGCCGGATCTGTCGTGACGTGCCGGTCGAGCGGGCGACCGACGTCATCCACGGCTACACGATCGCCAACGACGTGACCGCCCGCGACCTGCAGCGGGGTGACGTCCAGTTCACCCGGGCCAAGGGCTTCGACTCGTTCTGCCCACTCGGTCCGTGGATCGAGACCGACCTGGATCCGCACGACTTCGCCGAGGGGCGTCGGGTGCAGACCCACCTCAACGGGGAGCTGAAGCAGGACGGCAGTACCAGCGACCTGATCTTCGACATCCCGACGCTGATCGCCCACGTCTCCAGCGTGATGACGCTGCTGCCCGGCGACGTCATCCTCACCGGCACCCCTGCGGGTGTCGGCCCCATGGAGATCGGTGACGAGGTCGAGGTCTCGATCGCCGGCCTCGGCGCTCTCACGAACCCCGTCAAGGCCCGCTAGCAACGGGTCCGCTCACCAGCCCGCTCGACAAGAAGGTGGCCCACCCCGTGTCCGTCCGCGTCCGTTTCTGCCCGTCCCCGACGGGCTCACCGCATGTCGGGTTCGCCCGTGCCGCGCTCTACAACTGGGTCTTCGCCCGCAAGCACCAGGGCACCTTCGTGTTCCGGATCGAGGACACCGACAAGGAGCGCAGCACCCAGGAGTCCTACGACGCCATGCTCGGCGCGATGCGCTGGATGGGGCTCGACTGGGACGAGGGGCCGGAGGTCGGCGGCCCCCACGGCCCCTACCGCCAGTCCGAGCGCACCGAGCTGTACGTCGACGTGCTCGCCCGGCTGCGGGAGTCGAAGTTCACTTACGACTGCTTCTGCGCCAACGAGGAGGTCGACGCGCGGCGCAAGGCGGCCGGCTCCAAGGTGCAGGGCTACGACGGCTTCTGCCGCGATCTCTCCGCCGAGCAGCGCGCGGCGTTCGAGGCCGAGGGCCGACGGCCGATCGTCCGGTTCCGGATGCCCGACGGCGCCGTCACCTGGACCGACCTGGTCCGTGGCGAGGTGACCTTCGAGACCGAGTTCGTCCCCGACTTCGCGCTCTGCCGGGCCAACGGCGACCCGCTCTACACCCTGGTCAACCCGGTCGACGACGCGATGATGCGCATCACCCACGTGCTGCGCGGCGAGGACCTGCTCTCCAGCACCCCGCGCCAGATCCCGTTGCATCGCGCGCTCGTCGAGCTCGGCATCTCCGAGGCGGTGCCCGAGTTCGGCCACCTGCCGCTGATCATGGGCGAGGGCAACAAGAAGCTCTCCAAGCGCGACCCGCAGGCCCACCTGTTCATGTACCGCGACCAGGGCTTCCTCCCCGAGGGCCTGCTCAACTACCTCGCCCTGCTGGGCTGGGCGATCGCTGCGGACCGCGACGTCTTCACCCTCGACGAGATGGTCGAGGCGTTCGACATCAAGGACGTCAACCCCAACCCGGCGCGGTTCGACTCCAAGAAGGCCGACGCGATCAACGGCTCGCACATGCGGATGCTGTCGGTGGAGGAGATCACCCACCGGGCGCTGCCGTTCCTCCAGGACGCCGGCGTGGTCGCCGACCCGGTGCGCGACTCCGATGCGCAGCTGCTCGAGCTGGCGATGCCACTGGTCGCCGAGCGGATCAACAAGCTGACCGAGACCGTCGACATGCTCGGCTTCCTGTTCGTCGACGAGGCGGAGTTCGTCCGCGACGAGGCGGACGTCGCGAAGCTGCTCACCGAGGACGGCCTGGCGGTCGTGCGTGCGTCGTACGACGCGTTGGCGGGTCTCGGCGAGTGGTCGACCGCGGCCATCCAGGAGGCTCTCCAGGCCACCCTGGTCGAGGGCCTCGGGCTCAAGCCCCGCAACGCGTTCGGACCCGTGCGGGTGGCGGTGACCGGCCGCCGGGTCTCGCCGCCGCTGTTCGAGTCGATGGAGCTGCTCGGACGGGACCGTTCGCTCGGCCGGCTCCAGAGCGCGCTCGGCTGACGGGAGACCCGACCGTGGACCGGGATCCGGGCCTGCCCTACCACCTCGTCCAGCGCGGCGGACGGCCCGGCGTCTGGCGACCGATCGTCGGCGTGCTCGCGCTGATCGTGGGCTTCGCGGTGGTCGTGCCGCTGCTGGTCCAGCTTCTCTTCCTCGCGGGGATCGCGGTCAGCGGGCGAGACGTCGGCGCCGCGGGTGCTCGGATGCTCGACTTCGAGGATCCGACCCCGCTGGGGCTGGCCTACCTCAACGTCGCGCTCGCCGGCGCGATCCTGCTCACCTGGGTCCTCATTCGGGCTCTGCACGGCCTCCGGCCGCGGTGGCTGGCCTCGGTGGCGCCGCGGATCCGCTGGGGCTGGCTGGCGATCTGCCTCGTCCTGTCGCTCGTCGCGCTGTTCGCGACCCTCGTCGTGTCGGCTCTCGTGCCGGCTCAGAGCACCGGCGCCCAGATCAGTGGGGAGCTCAACGACTTCACGTCGACCACCCGCGACTTCCTGCTCATCGTCTTGATCCTCACCCCGCTGCAGGCGGCGGGGGAGGAGTACGCCTTCCGCGGCTACCTCACCCAGGCGTTCGGGAACATCTTCGGACGGGCCTGGGTCGCGGTCCTGCTCCCGGCGGTGCTGTTCGCCCTGGCCCACGGCGCCCAGGACCCGCCCATCTTCGTCGACCGGCTGGCCTTCGGGATCGTCGCGGGCCTGCTGGTGGTGCTGACCGGGGGGCTCGAGGCGGCCATCGCGATGCACGTGCTCAACAACTGGCTGGCGTTCGGCCTGGCGCTCGCCTTCAGCGACATGGCCTCGACGCTGAACCCGGTCGGCGGCACCTGGTGGAGCATCCCGGTGACCCTCACCCAGTCGCTCGTCTACCTGGGGGTGGTGCTGCTCGTCTTCCGAGGGATGCGGCTGCGCACCACCACCGACACCCGCTCCGGCCCGGGCGTTTTGGAAGGCTCCAGACCTCGCGTGTAGGGTTTGTCCTCGGTTCGGCAACGAGCCGCAACGGCCCGGACGATCGGGCCATTGGGATATGGTGTAATTGGCAACACGACTGGTTCTGGTCCAGTTATTCTAGGTTCGAGTCCTAGTATCCCAGCGAGAATCGCGGCTTCCTCCGCACGTCGGAGAGGCTGCGATTTTGTTCGGAACGAAGGCTTCGGCTAGAGTTTCGCTCGCTGTTCGAGGCCCTGAGAAGGTGCCGAGAACGACGTGCCCCCGTTGTGTAGCGGCCTAGCACGCCGCCCTCTCACGGCGGTAGCGCCGGTTCGAATCCGGTCGGGGGTACACAGTAGGAGAGGGGCCCTGACCAGCGGGAACGCTGGGCAGGGCCCCTCTCTCTTTGTTGACCATCACCTGACCTCGCTCGTACCGGCATCGCGGTCCCCCACCTGTCCCGGCGCCGGCACTGTGGTAGGAATTGGCGGCACCATGGCAATCGAGTCCGCGCTGTCGAAGCCCGACCTCCCCGTTGCCCGGCTCTCGATCTTGGCGGCCCTCGCGCTCGCGCCCATGGTGGTGCTGAGTGCGACCCCGTGGAGCGCCGACGGCTCGTTGTGGTACCTGGGAGTGTTGCCGGCCGTGATGGGCCTGTTCACCAGCCCGAGACTCGCCCTGGGCGCGGCCTTCCTGACCCCGACGTGGATGGGTGTGGCCCTGCTGCTTCAGGATCTGCCCGTGGCTGGTGCCGTGTACATGACGGCTATCGGCGCCGCAGTCGGGCTCTCCGCCCTTCGTGGGTGGCACGTCATGACATCGTTCGCCGGCCCCCTTGCCGCGTATGCGCTGATCGGTGCCCCGAACGTCGCCATCTCGTCCAGCGCCGT
>JBAWHI010000231.1:0-2435 GCA_049593675.1 Nocardioides sp. | reverse complement strand
TACGAGTCGACGGCCACGCTCACGGCCGCGGCGACGCCGGACGCCGTGGAGACGGGGGAGAACCTCGACTCGCTGCGGGGCAGCCTGGCCGAGCTCGCCAACTCCGAGGACGTCTTGGAGGAGGTGTCGGCACGGTTGAGCGAGCCGCGCGAGGTCGACGACCTGCGCGAGGACGTCTCGGGTCAGTGGGTGGCGGGGACCATCCTGGTCGAGATCACGGTCGAGGACGCGGACCCGGAGGTGGCGGCCGAGATCGCCAACGCCGTCGCCGCGGTGCTCCCGCTGTTCGACCCGAGCGCCGGTGCGTTCCTCTTCACGGAGAGCAACCCCGCCCAGCCGGCCGAGACCTTCAGCAGCCCCAACCTGCTGCTGGGCATCGGGGTCGGGATCGTGCTGGCCGCCCTGCTGTCGGTCTGCGCAGCGCTGCTGCGTGAGCGCCGCGCGGTGGCGGTCGGCGACCCGGCCGAGGTGGCTCAGCTGATCGAGGCGCCCGTGCTCGCGCACGTGGCGCAGCCTCGCGACCCCACGACCCTGCCGGCGCTCTATCCGGGCACGGCTGCGGCCGGCGCCTTCCGGGAGCTGCGGATCGCGCTCGAGGCCGAGGCCAGCGAGGACCCGGTCAGCGTCGTCGTGGTGAGCGGGCTCCGCTCCGGTGACGTCAACGTCTGGCTCGGCGCGAACCTCGCCGTGTCATTGGCGAACGTCAACCGACGGGTGCTGCTCGTCGATGGCCGGATCGGCGACCGGGAGGGCCGCCCGATCGCCTCGGCGCCGCAGACGTCGGGTCTCTACGACGTGCTCAACGGTGTGCCGCTGGAGGACGGCCTCAGCCCCGGTCCGGTCGACAACCTGACGGTGCTCCCCGCCGGGGAGTGGGGTGGCGAGGCAGGCGACACGCTCGTGGAGACCGGGTTCGCCGGCGTGATGGCGCAGGCTGCCTCCCTCTTCGACGTCGTGGTCGTGCTGGCTCCTCCGGTCGACCGCGGTGACGACGCTCGGGTGATGGCCGCGCGCGGATCGCTGATCCTGGCGGTCCCCGAGAGCGGCGTCTCGCAGCGCGAGCTGCGCCTCCACACCACCCGCCTCCGCTCGGTGGGTGTCCGGCTGCTCGGCGTCGTGCTCGTCGGGCGGCGCGCCGAGCGGGTCGCCTCCTGACGCTGCTGATCAGCGTCGATCAGCGTCGATCAGGCCTCCGGCCCTGCGGGCACGGCCGCGGTCGAAGCCTGGCGTCGGCCCCGCCGGGGCGAGGTGAGCGGCATCGGCTGCAGCGCCATCAAGACGTCGGCGGTGCCGCGGCCCCGGTGGTACTGCCGGAGGGTGAGGCGCGCGACGTCCCTGGCTGATGCGTTGACGTCGTGGTGGGCTGCCACGTGCTGCTGGGCGAGCGCACCCTCGCGGTCGGCGAGGTCGGGGTCGAGCAGGCGTGCGGCGATGCCGTCGGCGAGTGCCTGCGTGTCGCCGACGTCGACGATCAGGCCCCCGTTGCGGGGCATGCTCTCGACCATGCCCTCGACGGCGGTGGCGACCACGCTGCGTCCCGAGGCCATCGCCTCGAGCGGTGCGACCGCCATCCCCTCCCAGCGCGACGGCGCAGCGATCACGTCCGCAGCCGCGAACCAGGAGTCGACGTCGGAGCGGGCCCCGACCAGGGCGACGTCGTCGCGGCCGGCGAGACGGTCCTCGAGCGCCGGTCGGTCGGGCCCGTCGCCGACCAGCACGAGGCGAGCGTCCGGGGCCCGGTCGAGGACGCCGTCCCAGGCGTCGAGGAGATCGTGCTGGCCCTTCTGCTCGGTGAGACGGCCGACGCAGACGACGGTCGGGACCTCGGGGAGCCCGAGGCGGCGACGAGCGACTGACCGCTCCGTCCGAGCCGTCGGGCGGAACTGGTCGAGATCGACCCCGTTGGGGGAGATCGTGGTGGCGGTGCCGATGCCGACGGCGTCGGCGGCGGCACGCTCGCTGCGGCTCACGCAGACCAGTTCGGTCGTCCAGCGCTGGGCGAACCGCTCCCAGGCGATGACGGCCCGCTTCATCGGTCCCGACACGGCCTGGAAGGACCACGCGTGCGGCTGGAAGATGGTCGGCACGACGCCGCGCAGCAGCAGGCGCCCTGCCATCCCCGCCTTCGCGCTGTGCAGGTGCACGACGTCGGGACGGGTGTCGTTGACGATGCGCCGCAGCCGACGGATCTCGCGCAGCAGCCCGGGCCCGGGGCTGCGGGTTGCCTCCCAGCGCACCACCCGGGCGCCGGAGGTGCGGGCCGCGTCGGCGAGCCAGCCGGAGGAGGGGCAGGCGACCGTGACCGACCAGTCGCGGGCGACCTGGTCGCGGACGTAGCCCGTCAGGACCTGGGCGACGCCCTCTGTCGTCGGCATCGACACGTGCAGCACGTGCGGGCGCACCGGTCCCGGATCGGCCGCCGGCGCCGCCGGCGC
>JBAWHI010000230.1:0-1775 GCA_049593675.1 Nocardioides sp. | reverse complement strand
GCCCTCAGGAGTGCTGCGCGTGAGGGTCGGCGTCTCGATCTCGACGAAGTCGTGGGCGTCGAGGACGTCGCGAGCAGCCTTGTTGATCTTGCTGCGCAGGCGGAGCGCGTGGTTGGGCCCGGTGCGGCGCAGGTCCAGGTAGCGGTGCTTGAGCCGCGCCTCCTCGCCCACGTCTCCCCCACCGTGGCCGGCGTCGCCGATCGGGAACGGCAGCGGCGCGGAGGGGTTGAGGACCTCGACGTCGGAGGCGACGACCTCGATCGCGCCGGTGGCGAGGCCGGGGTTCTCGTTGCCCTCCTTGCGCGCTGCGACCACGCCGGTGATCTTGAGGCAGTACTCGGCCCGCAGCGCATGCGCGACCTCCTCGTCGCGGATCACCACCTGCACCACCCCGCTGGCCTCACGCAGGTCGATGAACGCCACCCCACCGTGATCGCGCCGGTTGGCGACCCATCCGGCGAGGGTCACGGTCTGGCCGACGTGCTCGGCGCGCAGCGCGCCGGCGTCCTGGGTGCGAATCACAGTGAAGCTCCTCGGTGGTCGAGCTGGTCGATACCGACGACCTGCGGTCGCAGGTCCTCGGCGGGTGGGGACCAGGTCGCCGGATCTGCGGCCACCTGCTCCCCCGATCGGATGTCCTTGACCTGGTGTCCCTCTGCGCCGCCGGCGGCGCCCGGGAACCAGACGTACGGGATGCCGCGGCGCTCGGCGTACCTGATCTGCTTGCCGAACTTCTGGGCGCTCAGCGCGACCTCGCAGGGGATGTCACGGGCGCGCAACGCGGTGGCGACGACATCGGCGTCCGCGCGGCTCTCCTCGTCGACCAGCGCGACCAGGACGGCACTCGTCACCTTCCGGTCGGCGGCCAGCAGGCCGCGACTCATCAACGGCACGAGCGAGCGCGAGATCCCGAAGGAGATGCCGACGCCGGGGTACGTCGTGCGGCCGTCCGACGCGAGTGCGTCGTAGCGACCGCCGCCGCCGACCGACTTCAAGAACTCGAAGCCGATCATGTGGATCTCGAACACGGTGCCGGTGTAGTAGTCCAGGCCGCGCGCGAGGCTGAGGTTCGCCTCGACCTCGAACCGGTCGCTGCGCACCGAAGCGCAGCCGTCGATCACGGCGGCCAGCTCGTCGAGCCCGGTCTCCAGGAGCTCGTGCTCGACGCCGAGCGCGCGCACCTGCTCGACGAAGGAGGAGTCGGTCGCCCTGATGGTCGCGAGCCGGAGGCACTGCTCCGCCTGGGCGGCGGTCAGCCGGGCGTCGCTGACGAGCAACGCACCGACCTGCTCCTCGGGCAGCTTGTCGAGCTTGTCGATGATCGCGATCACGGCCTGCGGGTCACTGGCACCGATGCCGCGGTAGAAGCCCTCGATCAGCTTGCGGTTGTTGATGCGCAGGCACAGGGGCGGCAGGGGCAGGCGGGAGAGCCCCTCGGCCATCACCCGGGCGACCTCGACGTCGAAGTGGAAGGGCAGCTCGTCCTTCATCACCACGTCGATGTCGGCCTGGGTGAACTCCCGGTAGCGCCCCTCCTGGGGCCGCTCACCGCGCCAGGCCTTCTGCACCTGGTAGCGCCGGAACGGGAACTCCAGCTTGCCGGCGTTCTCCAGGACGTAGCGCGCGAACGGGACGGTCAGGTCGAAGTGCAGGCCGATGCCGGAGTCGGCCGTCGCATCGGTCTCCTGCAGGCGCCGCAGGACGTAGACCTCCTTGGAGGTCTCTCCCTTGCGCAGCAGCTGGTCGAGCGGCTCGACGGCGCGGGTCTCGATGCC
>JBAWHI010000229.1:0-2856 GCA_049593675.1 Nocardioides sp. | reverse complement strand
ACGTTGCGCTTGTCCTCGCTGACCTTGTCGGGGCAGACGAAGACGCACTGGTAGCCCTTCTCCTGGGCCACCATCGCCAGCCCGACGCCGGTGTTGCCCGACGTCGGCTCGACGATCGTGCCGCCCGGCTGGAGCTCGCCCGAGGCCTCCGCGGCCTCGATCATCCGGGTCGCGATGCGGTCCTTCACGGAGCCGCCGGGATTGAGGTACTCCACCTTGGCCAGGACGATCGGTCCCGTCGCGCCTTCCAGGGAGCCCATGGACTTCGAGAGCCGGAGCAGCGGGGTGTTGCCGATCAGCTCGAGGAGTGAGTTCACGTACTGCATTGGCTCAATCTAGGCCGTGGGAGCACCGGCTGGACAAACCTCGGAGACCCGACCTCCGTAAAGTGGTGGTCGTGGGGAAAGAGAGCGCTGCCCGGAGGCTGGCCTCCGCCGCTGCGTACGGCGGCGGCGGACTGTCCGTGATCGGAGCGGGCCTCTACGGGGTCCTGGCCGCCGAGGCGCGGCTGGCTCGCCGAGCGATCGGCGAGACGCGGGAGGAGCCGCCGCCGGACGCGAGCGGGTGGTACGGCCGCGGACGTCCCGGCCCCGCGCTGAAGATCGCGCTCCTCGGCGACTCCAGCGCGGCCGGATACGGCGTCGACCGGGTCGAGGAGACGCCCGGGGCCCTGCTCGCCAGCGGCGTGGCCGAGCGGGCGGACCGCCGGGTCTACCTGCGCGAGTTCGCGGTCGTCGGCGCGATGTCCTCCGACCTCGGCGCCCAGATCGACCGGGCCGTCCCGACCGAGCCGGACGTGGCCGTCATCCTGATCGGCGCCAACGACGTGAAGAGCCTGGTGCTGCCCTCGGCGTCGGTGGGCCATCTCTCCGACGGCGTCCGCCGCCTGCACGAGGCCGGCATCGCCGTCCTCGTGGGCACCTGCCCCGACCTGGGCACGATCAAGCCGATCGCACCACCGTTGAAGCAGATCGCGCGCGCCTGGTCACGTCGGATCGCGGCCGCCCAGACGATCACGGTGGTCGAGCAGGGCGGCCGGACCGTGTCGCTCGCCTCGATCCTCGGCCCCGAGTTCGCGGCCGCCCCGGCGCTGCTCTTCGGTCCGGACCAGTTCCACCCCTCCGCGCACGGCTACCGCTCGCTCGCGCAGGTGCTGCTCCCCTCGACGTTGGCCGCGCTCGGGATCATCCCCGACGACGAGGCGAAGCCGGAGGCCTACCGCGGCGAGGGCGTCCTGCCGATCACCCAGGCGGCGCTCCAGGCCGTCAACGTGCCCGGCACCGAGCTGGACAGCACCGAGGTGGGTGGCTCGCCCCGCGGCGTCCGGGGTCTCTGGGTGGAGCTGCGTCGCCGCCGCCGGCACCCGAGCGGTGAGAGCATGCCGCCCGACGACCTGGAGCAGCACGACGGCGAGCCCGACGACGACGAACGGGCCCCGGATCGCTCCGAGGCCCGTCCGTGACGCCGTGCGTCAGTTGTCGCTGAAGAACGCCAGGATGCGCAGCAGGTTGGTGTAGATCCAGACCAGGCTGACCGTCATCGCGAAGGCGGCTCGCCACGACTCCCGCTCGGGGATGCCGTTGGCGACGCCCTGCTCGACGAAGTCGAAGTCCATGATCAACATGAACACACCGAGCACCAGGCCGGCCACCGCGGTGACCATGCCCAGGCCGCTGACGGCGAAGAGCCCGAACGACGCGCCGAACATGCTCAGCACGAGCTCCATCAGGCTGAGCCCGATCATGCCGAAGACCGCGGCCACCACGAACATCTTGAACTTGCCGCTGACCTTGATGTTGAAGAACTTGTAGGCCGCCAGCGTGCCCGCGAAGGCGCCGAAGGTGCCGATCACGGCGCCCATGACGACGCCCTCGCCGAACTGGGCGTCGAAGAACTTCGACAGCGCGCCGAGGGCGACGCCCTCGAACGCACAGAACACCAGCACCAGAGCCGGGCTGATCACTCGCTTGAACGAGTTGACCATCGACAGCGCGAAGGCGCCGAGCGAGCCGATCGTCATCATCGCGATGAGGCCGCCGAGGTCCTCGTTGGTGGTCTCAGGGGTGATCTCGGGGGTCATGATCCATGTCGCCAGCGCGGTGACGATCACCACGGCGAGGGCGATGCCCGTCTTCTGCACCACCGAGTCAATGGTCATCGGACCGCCGGTCTCGACCGGGGGCGTCGGCTGACCGGGCTGACCGGGCTGGCCGGTGCCCCAGGTGGCGGGGTCGGTGTAGCCGGTCTGGCCGTAGCCCTGGTGGGCGGACCCGTTGCCGGCGTACGTCTGGTTGCCGTAGGCGTTCGCGCTGTTGAACTCCTCCGAGCGGCGGAACACCGGGTTGTTGCTCTGCATGGTCTCTCCTCGAGGCCGTGGGTATGAGCCCATTCTAGGTGGGCTCACCGGTTCAACGCCCCCGGGTGGCCAAACGTTCCCCCGCGTGCGCCGCGTCCGCCCCCCACCGCGGCGCGACTTCCGCCATGATCGCGTGGTGGATCAGTTCGTGTTCTTCATGGTGGTCGGTGGCCGGTTCGTCCTGCCGCTGCTCATCCCGCGGTTCCCGCTGCCCGCGATCGTCGCCTGCCTGGTCCTCGACGGCGTCGACCAGTCGATCTTCCAGGCGTTCGGCTACGACCCGCCCGGCTACCAGTCCTACGACAAGGCGATGGACATCTTCTACCTGTCCATCGCCTATCTCTCCACGATGCGCAACTGGGACAGCCGCGGAGCCTTCGCCGTCGCGCGGTTCCTCTTCTACTACCGGCTCGTGGGCGCCTTCCTCTTCGAGCTCACCCACGAGCGCGCCGTGCTGCTGATCTTCCCCAACACGTTCGAGTACTTCTTCATCGCCTACG
>JBAWHI010000228.1:0-1788 GCA_049593675.1 Nocardioides sp. | reverse complement strand
CGCCGGTCTCCTCGTAGGAGCGCTCGAGGTCGCGGTCCGAGATCGGGAGGTAGAGACGGTCCCGGAACTTCTTGAGGTCGTCGGGGGTCAGCTTCTTCATCTGGTGGGTGGCGTTCTTGCCCTCGAGGGCGTCGATCGTCCAGCCCTTGACGGTCTTGGCCAAGATCACCGTCGGCTGACCGACGTGCTTGGTGGCCGAGTCGAACGCGGCGTACACCTTGCGGTAGTCGTGCCCGCCGCGAGGAAGCTTCGAGATCTGCTGGTCGCTCATGTGCTCGACCATCGCGCGCAGGCGCGGGTCGCCGCCGAAGAAGCTGTCGCGGATGTAGCCGCCGTCCTCGGTGGAGTAGGTCTGGAACGCGCCGTCGGGGGTGCTGTTCATCTTGTTGACCAGGACGCCGTCCACGTCGCGGGCCAGCAGCGGGTCCCACTCCTGGCCCCACACGACCTTGATCACGTTCCAGCCGGCGCCACGGAAGTTGGCCTCGAGCTCCTGGATGATCTTGCCGTTGCCGGTGACGGGGCCGTCGAGCTGCTGGAGGTTGCAGTTGATGACCCAGGTGAGGTTGTCGAGCTCCTCGCGAGCAGCGATCCGGATCGCGCCGAGGGACTCGGGCTCCGCCATCTCGCCGTCGCCGAGGAACGCCCAGACGCGCTGGTCGGCGGTGTCCTTGATGCCGCGGTTCGCGAGATAGCGGTTGAACCGGGCCTGGTAGATCGAGTTGATGCCGGTCAGACCCATGGAGACGGTCGGGAACTCCCAGAACTCCGGCATCAGCCGCGGGTGCGGGTAGGAGGACAGGCCGGCGTGCTCGCCGTGCTGGACCTCCTGGCGGAAGCGGTAGAGCTGCTCCTCGGTGAGCCGCCCCTCGAGGAAGGCGCGCGAGTAGATGCCGGGGGAGGCGTGGCCCTGGATGTAGATCTGGTCGCCGCCGCCGGGGGCGTCCTTGCCGCGGAAGAAGTGGTTGAACCCGACTTCGTACAGGCTCGCGGACGACTGGTACGTCGCGATGTGGCCGCCGACCTCGAGGCCCTTGCGGTTGGCGCTCGAGACCATCACCGCGGCGTTCCAGCGGATGAACGCGCGGATCCGGCGCTCGATCTCGAGGTCGCCGGGGAACCACGGCTCACGCTCGGGCGGGATGGTGTTGATGTAGTCGGTGCTCCGCAGGGCGGGCACGCCGATCTGCTTCTCCCGGGCGCGCTCCAGGAGCCGGAGCATCACGTAGCGGGCGCGTTCGCGACCTCGCTCGTCGACCATGGCGTCGAAGGAGTCGAGCCAGTCGATGGTCTCGTCCGGGTCGATGTCGGGCAGCTGGGTGGGCAGGCCTTCGTGGATGACGGTCGGGGTGGCACCGCTCCGCGTCTTGGCTGCACCCGAAGTGGGGGTGGAATCTTCGGTCACCCGCTCATCGTCGCACGCCTCGGAAGGCCACGAAATTTACCCGCCGGTAGTCCCAAGGGGTGTGCAGATGGGGGCCAGGGTTGCGCCCCTGCCGCAACTCCGATGGACTACTCCCCACTTCGTCCGACCGCGGACGGCAGATCTGAAGACAGCACGACATCACGTGTGAATGGAGGCGTTACGTTGAGCGCGACCCCGGGTGGCGGGCCCACCCAGACAGACGGACCCGCTGCAGGTGCAGCCGAAAGACTGGGCCTCACGGCCGGCATGGTCATCCAGGAGCTGGGCTGGGACTCGGACTCCGACGACGGCCTGCGGGTTGCCATCGAGGACGCGATCGACGCCGACATGGTCGACGGTGACTACGGCAACGTGGTCGACGC
>JBAWHI010000227.1:0-11867 GCA_049593675.1 Nocardioides sp. | reverse complement strand
GATCTCGAGCAGGTCGACCGCCTCGGCCGAGAACTGCGGGTCGCCCGAGGAGGCCGCCGCGACCCGGTGGCCGGCGGCGGACAGCTCGCGCACCAGCTCGGCCGCGCCGGCGAGGGGCAGCACCTCGGCTCGCAGTGGCAGGTACTCCTCGCGCCAGGCATCGCGCAGCGAGTCGCCGATCCGGTCCTCCACCTCGGCGCCGGCCACCTCGGTGACCAGCTTGTCGCCGCCCATCCCGATGGTGCGATGGATGGCGTGCAGGGGCGGGTGCAGGTCGTGCCGGCTGAAGGCCCGGTGCCACGCGATGGCGTGGTGGTAGGTCGAGTCGACGAGGGTCCCGTCGATGTCGAAGAGCACCGCGATGCCGGCGCTCATCGGCCGATCTCCCGCAGCCGCTCGAGCAGGGGTCCTGCGGCCTCGGTGAGGAACCGGTCCTGGCCCTCGTCCCCGATCTGCACGACGGCGACGTCGGTGAAGCCCGCCTCGACGTAGGCGGCCACGGCCTCGGCCACCTTGTCGAGGTCCGGACCGCACACGATGGCGTCGGCGACGTCCTCGGCCCGCACGAACTGGGTCGCACCCGCGAAGCCCGCCGGCGTCGGCAGGTCCGCGTTGACCGCCCAGCCGCCGCTGAACCACCGGAACTGCTCGTGGGCACGCCGCACCGCCGCATCCGGGTCGGGGTCCCAGCAGATCGGGATCTGGCCGATCGCTCGGGCGCCCTCGCCGATCATCGGGGCCCCGTCGGCGGCGTTCCAGTCCTCGATCAGCGACGCCTTCGGCTCGACCCCGATCAGGTGGTCGCCGATCGGCGCGAAGACATCGATGGCCCGCTCGCCCGCGACGGCGAGCGCCAGCTCGACGCCCTCCTCGGGCAGGTCCCAGATCCGCGCCGAGTCGACCTGGTAGTACTCGCCGCGATGGTCGACGAGCTCGCCGGTGTGCAGGGCGCGGATGATCTCGACCGCCTCGGCCAGCATGGCCTGGCGGTCCTGGATCGCCGGCCAGCCCTCTCCGACCACGTGCTCGTTGAGGTTCTCGCCGCTGCCGAGACCCAGGGTGAACCGGCCCTCGGCGAGGAGCTGCAACGTCGCCGCCTTCTGGGCGACCACGGCCGGGTGGTAGCGCAGCGTCGGGCAGGTCACGTAGGTCATCAGCCCGACCCGCGAGGTGGCCTGCGCGACCGCTCCCAGGACGGTCCAGGCGTACGGGGCGTGACCCTGCTCGGTGAGCCACGGACTGAAGTGGTCGCTCATCACCTCGAAGTCGAAGCCGACGTCCTCGGCGGCTTGTGCGTAGCGGACCAGCTCGCGCGGCCCGCTCTGCTCGGTCATCAGGGTGTAGCCGAATCGCGTCATGCTGCGCCTGTACCCAGGTCCGACACGTGCCCAACCCGTTTTCCCGATGCGTGGTCGGGTACTGCGCAGCGACAACCGGAAGACGACGGCGGGAGGAGCGGAGATGAAGGCAGTCACCTGGCAGGGCCGCAAGGACATGCGCGTGGAGGAGGTCCCGGATCCGTCGATCCAGGAGCCGACCGACGCCATCGTCCGGATCACGAGCACCGGGCTGTGCGGCTCGGACCTGCACCTCTACGACCCGCTCACGCCCTTCATGACGCCGGGTGACGTGGTCGGCCACGAGCCGATGGGCGTCGTCGAGGAGGTCGGCCCGGGGGTCACGAACCTGAAGCCGGGTGACCGGGTCGTGGTGCCCTTCAACGTCAGCTGCGGCAGCTGCTGGATGTGCGAGCGCCAGCTGCACAGTCAGTGCGAGACGACCCAGAACCGGGAGCACGGCACCGGCGCGAGCCTGTTCGGCTACAGCCTGCTCTACGGGCAGGTGCCCGGTGGGCAGGCCGAGCTGCTGCGCGTGCCGTTCGCGGACTTCCTCCCCGTCCGGGTGCCCGAGGGTCCGCCCGACGACCGCTTCCTCTACCTGTCCGACGTGCTGCCGACCGCGTGGCAGGGGGTCGAGTACGCCGCCGTCCCCGACGGCGGGACGCTGCTCGTGCTGGGTGCCGGCCCGATCGGCGACATGGCGGCACGGATCGCGATGCACCGGGGCCACCGCGTGGTCGTCGCGGATCGGGTGCCCGAGCGGCTGCGGCGGGTCGAGGCGCGGGGTGCCGAGACGATCGACCTGGACGCGGTCGACGACCTCCCCGAGCTGGTCCGCGAGCTCACCGGCGGCCGGGGAGCCGACAGCGTCATCGACGCGGTCGGCATGGAGGCGCACGGATCGCCGGTCGCCGAGGCCGCGCAGAAGGCGCTCGGACTGCTGCCCAAGAAGGTCCAGGGCGCCGTCATGACCAACGCCGGCGTCGATCGGCTGGGCGCGCTCTACAGCGCGATCGAGTCGGTCCGGCGCGGCGGCACGATCTCGATCTCCGGCGTGTACGGCGGTGCGGCCGACCCGATGCCGATGCTGCAGCTCTTCGACAAGCAGGTGCAGCTGCGGATGGGCCAGGCGAACGTGCGGGCCTGGACCGACGACATCCTGGACCTGCTGCGTCGGGAGGAGGACGTGCTGGGCGTCGACTCGTTCGCGACCCACCACCTGCCGCTGTCCGAGGCGCCCGCGGCGTACGCGAAGTTCCGGGACAAGGAGGACGGCATGGTGAAGGTGGTCTTCCAGCCCTGAGGTGCGCCAGACCACCCCGATGGATGGTGTGACGTCCGCAGGGGCGGGGTACCTCCGCACCATGCCCCTGCCTCAGCCGCGCGGTGCCCTGACCGAGGAGCTCATCGGCGCCCTGCGCTCGCCCACCGCGGACTTCTCGACGGTCGTCGCCGCGGCCCCGGACGCGACCGGAGCCGACGCGGCCCTGGCGCTCTGGATGCTCCACGAGCTGCACTACCGGGGCTTCGCCGAGGTCGACGACCGGCTCGAGTGGGACCCGCAGCTGCTGCAGGTGCGAGCCGAGCTGGAGCGCGATCTCGAGACCCGGCTCCGCGGCCGGTTCACCGCGCCCGAGGGTCGCTCGTTCACCGAGGACCTCTTCGCCTGGCTCGACGAGCAGGACGGGGTCTCCCTCGCCCGACACGTCCAGCGTGACGCCAGCCGCGATCAGGTGCTGGAGCTGCTGCGGGTGCGTTCGCTCTACCACCTCAAGGAGGCCGACCCGGTCGCCTGGGTGGTGCCGAGGCTCGGTGTCCGCGCCAAGGCGGCGCTGATGGAGCTCCAGTACGACGAGTACGGCGGGGGTGACCCCAACCGGCTGCACCACCACCTGTGGGCGCGCGGCATGAGCGCATGCGGCCTGGAGCCGAGCTACGCCGCGCACGTCGACCTGGCACCGCTGGAGGTGCTGGAGCAGAACAACGCGCTCTCCCTCCTGGGACTGCACCGGCGCCTGCGCGGGGCCGCGCTCGGGCACCTGGCGGCGTTCGAGGCGACCAGCTCGCTGCCGTCGCGCCGGATGGCGCAGGGGATGGAGCGGCTGGGCCTTCCCGCAGAGATCGTCGACTACTACACCGAGCACGTCGAGGCCGACGCGGTGCACGAGCAGCTGGTGGTGCGGGTCATCTGCGCTGCCCTGCTCGAGGAGGAGCCGCAGCTGGAGGAGGACCTGTGGTTCGGAGCCTTCACCTGTGTCGACCTGGAGGATCGCTTCGCACGCTCGATGCTCGCGCGGTGGGGCGTCGGGGAGGCGGCGGCATGACCTACGAGCATCCCGAGGCCATCGTCTGCCCGGGCGGACCGATGCTGCTGCGCGGCCGGCACGTCGTCGAGGACGCTGACGGCGTGCCGCACGAGACCACCCGCCCGGTCAGTGCGGTGTGCCGCTGCGAGCGGTCGGCGTCGTACCCGTGGTGCGACGGGACCCACAAGGTGCTGCCGGAGCAGCTGCGGCCCTCCTGACGCCTAGCGGAGGTCGAGGCGCGCCAGCACGCCGCGGTCGCACCAGCGCACCTCGGTGACCTCGAAGTCGTCGTCGTGCAGCCTCTCCCGCAGCGCTTCGACCTGGTCGATCGTCCCGAGCTGGAGCACCATCGTGCCGGTCGCCATCAGGTGGGTGCGCGCGACGTCGACGCAGGTCCAGGCCACGTCCATCCCGTCGGCACCGCCGTCGATCGCCAGGGTCGGGTCCTCGGGGTAGGAGACCACCTCCGAGCGGCGGACCCACGGCGGGTCGGCGATGACGACGGCGAACCGCTCGCTGTCGCGCAGCACCGCGTCCATCGGACCCTCACGCACCTCGACCCGGTCGGCCAGGCCCGCATCCGCCGCGTTGCGGCGGGCGAACTCGCACGCCACCGGGTCGACGTCGACGCAGACCAGGCTCCGATCGGAGTCGGCCACCGCGAGCAGCCCGATCTGCCCGGCTCCCGCGCAGAGCTCGAGCGCCGCTCCGGGCGGTGCGGAGGCGAGGATCTCGGCCGCCCACTCCGACTGGGCGACCGTCCACGGGCGGGGGCGGAGCACCCGGTCGTCGAAGGTGATCCGCAGGCGGCCGAAGCCCATCGTCTCCGAGGGCGGAGCGGCAGAGGTCGTCGACATGCGTTCTCCTTACCCAGGATCGGGCCGATCGAGTCCACCCCGAAGGGTGCTGGTGCCGGCCGGGTCCGGTGGGACGGCCGGGCAGGTTCGTCCGGGAGATCCCGTTGCTTCGGGCACCAGGTGGGTACGGGGTGCCCATGGCCACCAATGAGCGCACTGTGCAGGCGACCGTCGAGGCGGTCTGGGACGTCCTGGCCGACGGCTGGCTCTATCCGCTGTGGGTCGTCGGCGCGTCCCGGATGCGCGAGGTCGACGCCCACTGGCCGGAGGTCGGGGCCCGCCTCCACCACTCGGTGGGCAGCTGGCCGCTGCTGGTCGACGACATCACCGAGGTCGTCGACGTCACGCCGGGAGTGTCGATGACCCTGCACGCCAAGGCCCGTCCGACCGGGACGGCCGCGGTCACCATCCGGCTCGAGGCGCTCGGCGCCGAGACCCGAGTGGTGATGACGGAGGACGCCGCGGCCGGTCCGGCGCGGCTGGTGCCGAAGCCGCTGCGAGACCTCCCGCTGACCTGGCGCAACGTCGAGAGCCTGCGGCGCCTCGCGTACGTCGCTGAGCGGCGCACGAACGGGTCCCGGACCACGGGCGACTGACCCTTCTCGTCCCGACGCCCCGAGCCGGTCGTCGCAAGGCCCGGTCGATAGCCTGGCCAGGGAGGAAGCCGATGCCGAACCGTCTCGCGACCGCGACGTCGCCGTACCTGCTCCAGCACGCCGACAACCCGGTCGACTGGTGGGAGTGGGGACCCGCGGCGTTCGATGAGGCGCGTCGCCGCAACGTGCCGGTGCTGCTGAGCGTCGGCTACGCCGCCTGCCACTGGTGCCACGTGATGGCGCACGAGTCGTTCGAGGACGAGGCGACGGCGGCGTACCTCAACGAGCATTTCGTGAGCGTCAAGGTCGACCGCGAGGAGCGGCCGGACGTCGACGCCGTCTACATGCAGGCCACCACGTCGATGACCGGGCACGGCGGCTGGCCGATGACGTGCGTGCTCGACCACGACGGCAACCCGTTCTTCGCGGGCACCTACTTCCCGGACCAGCCGCGGCACGGGCAGCCGTCGTTCCGGCAGGTGCTGGCGGCGCTGACCGACGCCTGGGCGAACCGGGGGGAGGAGGTCGCGAAGGTCGCGGCGACGCTGCGCGACCATCTCGCCGCGCAGCGGGTGCCGACCGACCCGGCGACCCGGGCGTGGCCGGAGCTGATGGAGAGCGCCGTGATCACGCTGGCGCGCGAGTTCGACCAGCAGGCGGCCGGCTTCGGCGGCGCGCCGAAGTTCCCGCCGTCGATGGTGCTGGAGTTCCTCCGCCGCATCGCCGGCGACCCGGACACCAGGACCGAGGCCGGGCGGATGCTCGACGCGACCTGCGAGGCGATGGCCCGCGGCGGCCTCTACGACCAGCTCGGCGGGGGGTTCGCGCGCTACTCCGTCGACCGCGGCTGGGTGGTGCCGCACTTCGAGAAGATGCTCTACGACAACGCCCAGCTCGTTGGCCTCTACGCGCGCTGGGGTGGCCCGCTCGGGGAGCGGGTCGCCGCCGAGACGGCCGACTTCATGATCCGGGAGCTGGGCACCGCCGAGGGCGGCTTCGCCTCCGCGCTCGACGCCGACAGCGAGGGCGTCGAGGGGAAGTTCTACGCCTGGACGCCCGAGCAGCTCGCCGACGTGCTGGGCGCCGACGACGGTGCCTGGGCCGCCCAGGTGTTCACGGTGACGTCCGCGGGCACCTTCGAGCACGGCGCCTCCACCCTTCAGCTGCTCGACGACCCCGAGGGGCCCGGCGCCGACCGCCTCCTCGACGTACGTCGTCGGCTGCTGGCAGCCCGGGAGCACCGGGTCCGGCCGGCCCGCGACGACAAGGTCGTGGCGGCCTGGAACGGTCTGGCCATCAGTGGCCTGTGCGACGCCGGGCGGCTGCTCGGCCGGGAGGAGTACGTCGAGGCGGCGCTCGCCGCCGGACAGCTCATCGCCGACCTGCACCTGGTCGAGGGCCGGCTGCGGCGGGTCTCCCGTGACGGAGTGGTGGGCCGGCACGCAGGGGTCCTGGAGGACCACGGCTGCGTGGCGAGCGGCTTCCTGTCGCTCGCGCAGGTCACCGGCGACGGGATCTGGCTGGAGCGGGCGCGGCTGCTGCTCGACGCGGCGCTGGAGCAGTTCCGGGCCGACGACGGTGGCTTCTTCGACACCGCGGCCGACGCCGAGGTGCTGGTCGCGCGGCCACGCGACCCGTCCGACAACGCCAGCCCCGGCGGTCTCTCGTCCACGATCCACGCGCTCGCGACCTGCCACGCGCTCACCGGGGTCGGTCGCTACCGCGATGCGGCGGAGGCGGCGCTGGGGACCGTCGCGACGCTGGCGGAGAAGGCGCCCCGGTTCGCCGGGTGGTCGCTGGCAGCCGGGGTGGCCATGGCGGGTGGCCCCGTGGAGGTCGCCGTCGTCGGCCGACCCGGCCCCGACCGCGACGCGCTCGAGCGGCGGGCCCGGCAGGTGCCGGGTGCGGTGGTCGTGGTCGCGGACGGTCCGCGAGACGACGTACCGCTGCTCAGTGGCCGCGGGCCGATCGAGGGCAGGCCGGCGGCGTACGTGTGTCGTCACCTGGTCTGTGAGCGCCCGGTGACCACGGTGGCCGACCTGGAGCGCGCGCTGTCCCCGCAGCCGTGACGCCGCGGGGGCACTAGCTGCCGGCGCGGACCAGGTCGTCGCCGAGGGCGGAGCGCAGGTAGAGGACCGAGCGTCCGTGCCGGGCGGCGGTCAGCAGTCCACCGTCGCGCAGCGCGCGCAGGTGCTGGTTCACCGCGCTGGCCGTGACGCCGAGTCGGACCGCCAGCTCGGTCGAGGACGCGGGCGACTCGAGGATCGCGAGCAGCCGGGCGCGCGTGCCGCCGAGCAGGTCGGCGAGGGCGTCGCGCGACGTGGGACGCTCGGGCTCCCACAGGGTGCCGACGCCGCGTGCGCCGTACATGATCAGCGGCGCCTCCGACGGCGAGATCGGCGTGGTCGCGTTGCGCGTGAAGAGCGAGGGCGCCAGCGTGAGGCCCTCGCCGGCGGTGGAGCGGCGGAACCCGATCTTGGAGGTCAGCACGACACGGACGACGTCGTCGACCAACCGGATCCGCGGGGAGAGGTCGGAGAACATCGCCGCCAGGCCCTCCCGCGCGATCACCCGACCGCGGAAGACGATGTCGGCCTCGAGGACCGCTCGCATGCGGGGCCACCACGGCTCGAAGCACGCCTCCCAGTAGGCCGTCAGCGCGCCGACCACGCGGCGGAGCAGCCGGTCGCGTCGCCCTCGGAGCGCCGGTGGCAGCGCGTCGGGGTGCACCTCGGCGAGGTCGTCGCGCAGCACGTCCACCGGGGTGGCCGCGACCGCGGCGAGCTCGTCGGCGAAGCGGGTCAGCGGCGAGCGCGGGCGAGGCGTCAGGAAGTCCGGCGTCCAGAGGCGCTCGTTGGTCAGCGCCAGCAGCAGCTCGCCGTCGAGGTCGGCCCGCGCCGCCTCGGTGCGCTGGAGCCAGGGCAGCATCAGCGGATAGCGACCGGGCTCCCGCCAGGTCCGCAGTGACAGCGCCAGCTCGTTCATCGGTGAGAGCGCGAACCGGACCTCGCCGAGGTCGGCGCCGGCCAGCTCGTACTCGATGAGCCCGACCATGAAGCCAGAGCCTACATCGTTGGTGGCGGTCCGGGGCGGCGTGGGAGAACACTCCCGTGCTTCGCCGCCTCCTGCTCCCCGCCGACGCCGTCGAACGGGCCCTCACCTTCGCCACGATGTCGGCGTCGCTCGCGACCGGCCTCTTCTACACGGTCAGCGCGCTCTACTTCACCCGCGTCATCGGGCTCTCCGCGACGACGGTCGGCCTGGGCCTCACCATCGCCGGGGCGGTCGGGGTCGCCTCGTCCTTCGCCGGCGGGTACGCCGCCGACCGGGTCGGCGCCGACCGGCTCCAGCTCTGGGCCAACGCCGTCCAGGGCGCCGCGCTGCTGGCCTACGTGTGGGCGGCCGACGCCGTCGCGTTCACGCTGATCGCCGGCGTCGCGGTCGGGAGCCGGAGCCTCCAGGGGACCGCGAAGGCGACCCTCCAGGCCCGCTGGTTCGAGGGAGCCGAGCGGGTCGGGATCCGGGCCCGGCTGCGGGTGATCACCAACGTCTTCATCGGCCTCGGGACCGTGCTGGCGGGTGGGGCGCTGCTGGTCGGCACCGCGACGGCCTACCAGGCCACGATGGTGGCCACCGGACTCTTCGCCGCACTCGCGACCGTGCCGCTCGCCGGTCTGCGCGGCAGGGTCGACGGCTTCGCCGCGCGGATGGACACCCACCTCGAGCCGCACCGAGTGCCCGGGCCGTCGCCGCTGCGGGACCGCACCTATCTCGCCTCGGTGGCGCTCAACTCCGTGATCGCCATGCAGTTCGGGATGACCACGGTCGGCGTACCGCTGTGGATCGCGACCCGCACCGAGGTGCCCGACGTGATGATCTCGGCGCTGTTGGTGCTCAACACCGTCTTCGTCGCGCTCTTCCAGGTACGGGCATCACGGGGCACCCACGACATCGCGGTCGCCGGTCGCACCGTGCGCCGCGGCAGCCTGCTGCTCGCCGTGGCCTGCCTGCTCTACGGGGCCGCCGGATCGACCGGGGTCGCCGTCGCGATCGCACTGCTCGTGCTGGCCGAGCTGCTCGGCTCGTGGGCCGAGGTCTGGTGCGAGGCGGGCGGCTGGGGGCTGGCCTTCGAGCTCGCCGACCCGCTCAGCGCCGGTCGCTACCAGGGCCTGTCGGCCACCGGCTACGCGCTCGCCTCGATGCTCGCGCCCGCCCTGGTCACCGCGACGGCGGTCGAGAACGGGCTGCCGGGGTGGGCCTTCCTCGCCTGCGTCTTCGCCCTCGCGGGCGCCGCCGTGGGGCTGTTGGCGACCCGGGCCGCCGGACGGCGCGAGGCCGAGGCCGTCACGCTCGCTGCCTAGCCTCGCCGGACGTGGGTGCGCGCCCCGGTCAGCGCAGGGCGTAGGTCGCCATCGAGACGCCCACGTAGTGCGCGACGAACGCCAGGATCGTGAAGGTGTGGAACACCTCGTGGAAGCCGAACCAGCGCGGCCAGGGGTTCGGACGCTTGAAGCCGTAGACGACGCCGCCGAAGGTGTAGAGGGCCCCGCCGACCACGATCATCGTGAAGGTCGCGATGCCGATGCCCACCCCGAGCCGGGTGGCCCCGTCGAAGAAGCTCGGGATGAAGAAGACGGCCGCCCAGCCGAGCGCGATGTAGAGCGGCACGTAGAGCCAGCGCGGCGCATCGGTCCACAGCACCCGGAAGCCGACGCCGAGGATCGCTCCCGTCCACGCCGTCGCCAGCAGCACGACCTGCTCGGTGCCCTCGAGGAGGATCAGCGCGAACGGCGTGTAGGAGCCGGCGATCAGCAGGAAGATGTTGGAGTGGTCGAACCGGCGCAGGAACGCCCAGGTCCGCGGCGACCAGGTGCCGGTGTGGTAGATCGCCGAGACGGTGAAGAGCACCAGCGCGGAGCCGGTGAACAACGCTGATCCGACCCGCGTCGTGGTGGTCGGCGAGAGGGCGATCAGCACGACCCCGGCCGCGAGCGTCAACGGCGCCGTGGCGAGGTGCAGCCAGCCGCGCAGCTTCGGCTTGATCTCTGCGGTGATCTGCCCGACGGCGTCGTGGAGCTGGTCCAGCCCCGTACGCATCGCCTGAGTCATGGGTTCGACCATACCCGCGGCCTGGACACGGAAACTTAACGGCGGGTTAAGTCGATGCCTCCCTGCGCCTCGGCCTGTGAGGGACATCTCGCCGGTAGCATCGGCACGTGGCGGACTGGAAGCGGGGGTTGCGCCGGGTGCTCTACCCGGCGTACGAGGCACGGATGCTGCGGCGGATGCCCGACAGCGTCCCTCAGCACGTCGGCGTGATGCTGGACGGCAACCGCCGGTGGGCCAAGGCGGTCGGTCAGGACACCGCGCACGGCCACCGCGCCGGCGCGGCGAACATCGAGCCGCTGCTCGGCTGGTGCGACGAGGTCGGGATCGAGGTCGTCACGCTGTGGCTGCTCTCGACCGACAACCTCAATCGCCCCGAGCGACAGCTCGCCCCACTGCTGGAGATCATCGGTGACGCCGTCGCGTCGCTGGCCGACCAGCGGCGCTGGCGGATCCATCCCGTCGGCGCCCTGGACCTGTTGCCCGCCCCGCTCGCCGAGAAGCTCAAGGACGCCCAGGAGGCCACCCGCGAGGTCGACGGGATGCTCGTGAACGTCGCCGTCGGGTACGGCGGGCGCCGCGAGATCGCCGATGCGGTCCGGTCCCTGCTGCAGGACGCGTCGGCCCGGGGCATGTCGCTGGAGGAGCTCGCGAACGTCATCGACGTGGAGCACATCGCCGAGCACCTCTACACCAAGGGGCAGCCCGACCCCGACCTGGTGATCCGCACGTCGGGCGAGCAGCGCCTGGGCGGATTCCTGCTCTGGCAGAGCGCGAAGTCGGAGTTCTACTTCTGCGAGGCCTACTGGCCCGACTTCCGCCGAGTGGACTTCCTCCGCGCGATCCGGGCCTACGCCGAGCGGGAGCGCCGCTTCGGCTCCTGAGGCGTCGAGCCCGGCGACCGGGGCCCGCGTCCAGCGGACGCCTGCCGTTCACCCACCCGTTCGGGCGTGTCGCCTGAAATGGCTCGGGCACCGGCGTACTTTCGCGGTATCGGGGAGTGGGGAAGCTGCCCGTATCGGGAGGCCCGTTCGTGAGCAATCGCGACTGCACAGCACGACAGCCTGGCTGCCGTGCGTCCGGGAGCCGGCACTCCGGCGCTCGGGATCGGCCCGGTCCGTCAGACTGAATGACGGCCGGGGCGCAGAGTGCGCGCACCGGCCGGCGAAGGGGTGTCACCGTGCCGAACCAGGCTCCCAAGACCCAGCGCTCCGCCACTGCCAGCTCTCGTGCGAGATCCGTGCCATCGGTACGCACCTACGTCCTCGACACCAGCGTCCTGCTCGCCGACCCCGGCGCCCTGGGCCGCTTCGAGGAGCACGAGGTCGTGCTGCCGGTCGTGGTGATCACGGAGCTGGAGGGCAAGCGGCACCACCCCGAGCTCGGCTTCTTCGCACGCACCGCGCTGCGGACCCTCGATGAGCTGCGGGTGAGCCACGGCCGTCTCGACGAGCCGATCCCGGTGGGAGACTTCGGCGGCACGATCCGCGTCGAGCTCAACCACACCGATCCCGAGTCGCTCCCCTCCGGCTTCCGCCTGGGCGACAACGACACCCGGATCCTTGCGGTGGCCCGCAATCTCGCCAACGAGGGCAACGACGTCACGCTGGTCTCGAAGGACCTGCCGCTGCGGATCAAGGCCTCCGCGGTCGGGCTGGACGC
>JBAWHI010000226.1:0-2229 GCA_049593675.1 Nocardioides sp. | reverse complement strand
CGATGTACCCGCTCACCCGCCCGTTGGTCGCGTGGAACCGCTCAGTGACGGGGCTGGTCATCGGCTTGCTCCTGGGTTGTGGCGCATTGCGCCGTCAACCCTATGCTGGGCTGATGAGCAGCACCTCCCCCCTCCTCGACCGGTCGTACGACGACGTCACCCGGTCCGAGGCCTCGTTGCGGCGGTTCCTCCATGGACTGCCCGGTGTCGACCAGGTCGGCGCCGAGGCGCGGGCCGCCGGGCTCGGGACCCGTTCGATCAAGACCAGCGCGAAGGCGTACGCGCTCGACCTCGCGATCCGGATGGTTGACCTGACGACGCTGGAGGGCCAGGACACCCCTGGCAAGGTGCGCGCTCTCGCCTCGAAGGCGATGCGCCCCGACCCCGCGGACCCGACCTGCCCGGCGGCCGCCGCGGTCTGCGTCTACCCCGACATGGTCGCCACCGCCCGGGAGACGCTCGGCGACTCGGGCGTGCACGTCGCGGCCGTCGCGACCGCCTTCCCGAGCGGTCGCGCCGCGCTCGACATCAAGCTCGCCGACACCCGCGACGCGGTCGAGGCCGGTGCCGACGAGATCGACATGGTCATCGACCGCGGGGCGTTCCTCTCCGGGCGCTACCAGCAGGTCTTCGACGAGATCGTCGCCGTCAAGGAGGCGTGCACGCGCGCCGACGGCGGGATCGCCCACCTGAAGGTGATCTTCGAGACCGGCGAGCTCCAGACCTACGACAACGTCCGCCGGGTCAGCTGGCTGGCGATGATGGCCGGCGCCGACTTCATCAAGACCTCCACCGGCAAGGTGCAGCCGGCCGCCACCCTGCCGGTCACCTTGATCATGCTCGAGGCGGTCCGGGACTTCCGTGAGCAGACCGGCACGATGATCGGGGTCAAGCCGGCCGGCGGCATCCGCACCGCCAAGGACGCGATCAAGTACCTCGTGATGGTCAACGAGGTCGCGGGCCAGGACTGGCTCGACCCGGACTGGTTCCGGTTCGGCGCCTCCACGCTGCTCAACGACCTGCTGATGCAGCGCACCAAGATGACCACCGGCCGCTACTCCGGTCCCGACTACTTCACGCTGGACTGATTCCGATGACGCAGAACCCCACTCCCCAGGCCTTCGAGTACGCCCCGGCCCCCGAGTCGCGCAGCATCGTCGACATCAAGCCGTCCTACGGCCTGTTCGTCGGCGGTGAGTTCGTCGACGGCCGCGGCAGCTCGTTCAAGACGATCAGCCCGGCCACCGAGGAGGTCCTCGCCGAGGTCGCCGAGGCCGACGAGGCCGACGTCGACGCAGCCGTCAAGGCCGCCCGCAAGGCCTACGACAAGGTCTGGTCGAAGATGTCGGGCCGCGAGCGCGCGAAGTACCTCTACCGGATCGCCCGGATCATCCAGGAGCGCAGCCGCGAGCTCGCCGTCCTGGAGTCGCTCGACAACGGCAAGCCGATCAAGGAGTCGCGCGACGTCGACGTCCCGACCGTCGCGGCGCACTTCTTCTACTACGCCGGCTGGGCCGACAAGCTGGAGTACGCCGGTCGCGGCGACGACCCGCGTCCCCTGGGCGTCGCCGCCCAGGTGATCCCGTGGAACTTCCCGCTGCTGATGCTGGCGTGGAAGATCGCACCGGCCCTCGCCTGCGGCAACACGGTCGTGCTCAAGCCCGCCGAGACCACCCCCCTGACGGCGCTGCTGTTCGCCGAGATCTGCCAGCAGGCCGACCTCCCGCCGGGCGTCGTCAACATCATCACCGGGGCCGGCACGACCGGCCAGGCGATGGTGGCCCACCCGGGCGTCGACAAGGTGGCGTTCACCGGCTCCACCGACGTCGGCAAGGCGATCGCCCGCACCGTCGCGGGCACCGACAAGCGGGTCACTCTCGAGCTCGGCGGCAAGGCCGCCAACATCGTCTTCGACGACGCGGCGCTGGACCAGGCCGTCGAGGGCATCGTGACCGGCATCTTCTTCAACCAGGGCCACGTCTGCTGCGCCGGCTCCCGGCTGCTGGTGCAGGAGTCGATCGCCGAGGAGCTCCTCGAGAAGCTCAAGCGCCGGATGTCCACGCTCCGCGTCGGCGACCCGCTCGACAAGAACACCGACATCGGTGCGATCAACTCGGCCGAGCAGCTCGCCCGCATCCGCCAGCTCTCCGACATCGGGGAGGCCGAGGGTGCCGGCCGCTGGTCGCCGGAGTGCGAGCTCCCGCAGCACGGCTTCTGGTTCCCCCCGAC
>JBAWHI010000225.1:0-1595 GCA_049593675.1 Nocardioides sp. | reverse complement strand
TAGGTGAAGGTGTCCAGCGCCGTTCCCGGGGGGTCGTTGCAGTAGTCCGCGTCCGGGGCATAGGTCACCCCCGAGCCGCCCCCGGTGATCACGACCGTCCCGTCCCCGGGCTGCGTCACCGACTCGATGACCAACGAGTCGCCATCCGCATCGCGATCGTTGCCCAGGACGCCGAGTGGCACCGCGCCGGCGTCCTCGGAGACGACGGCTGTGTCGTCGCTCGCGATGGGCGGATCCGGCAGGCATCCGACGTCGACGACGACGACGCCGTCGGCGCTTCCGCCCCTCCCGTCGGCGACCGTGTACCCGAAGGCCGCGGCGCCCGTTCCGCAGAGGTCCCGATCGACGACGAAGCGGATCTGATCGTCGACGAGCTCGACCGTGCCGCCCCTCGACGCCTCGACCCCGACGACGGTCAGCGAGTCGCCGTCCGGGTCGGTGTCATTGGCCGCCGGGCTGCCCGCACCCGAGACGGGGAGCTCGAGCGTCGAGTCCTCGTCGACCGCGAAGCGGTCGTCGACCGCGAGCGGGGAGCCGTTCTCCGCGACGTCCAGGACGGAGACGACCAGGACACGCTCGTAGGTCGCACCTTCCCGGTCCGTTGCCCGCACCCGCACCGACAGCTGCTCAGCCTCCTCGAAGTCGAGCACCGCGGCAGTGACCAGCTCCGTGCCGGCGACGGCGAAGGTCTCGTTGTCCCGGTCGCCGGTCCCTGACGCCAGGGCGAAGCGATGCACGTCGAGGCGGTCCGGATCGACGGCCCCCAGCGTGCCCACCACGGAGCCGGCCGGCTCGTTCTCGGCGATCTCGGACGGCGCCAGCGTGACATCGGTCGGCGCATCGTTCTGCCGGATCACCTCACAGCTGCGATAGACGCGGTCACCGGTATCGGCCGTGGCCCGATCGCCGCGCCCGGGGCCGCACCTGAGCCGGTCCCGGGACCTCGTCGCATCCCGGCCGAGCAGCCGGTCGTTGCCGTACCCGCCGATGAGGAGGTCATCGCCGCCGCCACCGATCACCGTGTCCGCACCCGAGCCCCCGCGCACGATGTCGTCCCCGCCGCGTCCGAGCAGCCGATCCTTGCCCCCGCGTCCGCAGATGACGTCGGGACCCGGGGTGCCGCGCAGCACGTCGCGGCCCGAGGTGCCGACGACCGTACAGGCCTCGCGCGGCACCGACGCCGACGCCGGCGCTGTCGACGGCAGCGCGACGGCGCCGACGGCAGCCGAACCCGCGGGCACCGCCATGAGCAGAGCCGCGACGACGATAGTGGCCAGGGCAGCGGCGAGCCGCGTGCTCCCGGGGCGGTCGACGCAGCCGGCGCTGAAGGCCATGAGCTCGCTTCCGGTCGGGTCCCGGAGCCTGCTACGCGACCCGAGAAAAACTCATGCAGAGCTCCCATGCTTGCACCGGATCGCGCCGTGCACTGCTGAACCGGAGGCGAAGGTGCATCTGGTCTGGACCGGCCTGGGTCCGCTCCGGGTCAGCCCCTGCTGGCTGCGCCCCGGCTGTAACGCGGGGTTATTGCTTCTGGTGTCCCGAAATTTCGGGTCCCTAGAAGCCATAACCCCGCGTTACATGCGGCGGCGGGCAGC
>JBAWHI010000224.1:0-4883 GCA_049593675.1 Nocardioides sp. | reverse complement strand
GGTGAGTGCCGCCGAGGCGGCCGCGGCGGTCGAGGTCGAGGCCCGCGCCCGCACCGCCCTCGACACCGGACGAGCGCTCACCGAGCGACGCGCCCGCATCGAGTCCGCCGCCGCCGAGCATGCCCGGTTGTCGGCAGCCGGGGCCGAGCACGAGACCTCCCGCGAGCGGCTCTCCGCGGCTCGACGGGCCGCGGGCGTGGTGCCCCTGCACCGCGTGGCGCTGAGCGCCCGGCGTTCCCACAGTGCCGCCCGGGCCGCCGTCTCCTGCGACGACCGTGAGCAGCTCGAGGTCGCGCTCGTCGAGGCCGTCGACGGCGCCGCCCGGATCCGTGCGCTGCAGCCGCTCGCCGCTCGGCTCCGCTCCGTCCATGCCGAGCTGGCCCGGCTGGAGCGTCGCGCCGATGCGCTGCGCAACGCGACCGAGGCGGCCCGGGTCGCCGCTCGCGAGCAGGTCGCCGCCCTGACCGCCCGGCTCGCCGATGCCGAGGAGGCCCACGCCGTCGCCCGGACGCAGGCGCTCGATCTTCGCGAGCGGGCGCTGGGCCTGCGCGAGCAGCGCATCAGCGGCATGGCCGCTGAGATCGCCACCGGCCTGGTCGTGGGCGGCTCCTGTCCGGTCTGCGGGTCCTGCGACCACCCGCACAAGGCGAGCGCCCCCCACGACGCACCCGACGAGGCGGCCGAGAAGGCCGCCCAGCAGCAGGCCGACACCGCGGCTGCCACCGAGTTCGCGCACCGCAGCGAGGTCCACGACCTGACCACCGCCCTGGCGAGCGCCACCGCGCAGGTCGACACCGTCCCGGCCGATCTCGCGACCGAGACCGGGGCGGTCGACGCAGCGATCGCGGCGCTCGGCGATGAAGCGGGCGCGCTCGAGGCCGAGCTCGCCGACTACGACGAGGGCCGGTTGGCCGACTGCCAGCGCAGCGAGCAGGAGGCGCGCGCCGCCCTCACGGCGCTCGAGCGCCGTGATGCCGCCGAGGCCGCGCTCGAGGAGGCCGAGGCCGCGCTGACCGCGGCGGTCCTGCACGCCGGCTTCGACGATGCGCAGGCCGCGAGCGCCGCGGCGCTCGAGCCGGCGGCATACGACACCCTGGCCCGTCGGGTCGCCGAGCACGATCGCCGCGTCGCCGCGGTGGCGGCGGTGCTCGCCGAACCCGGCGCCGACGAGGCGGTGTCCGCGTCCGCACCCGACCTCCCCGCCCTCACGCTCGCCCACAGCAGCGCCCTCGACGCGCTCGGCGACGCTCGCGCCCGTGAGCAGCAGTGGGTGACCCGCGCCCGGCGGCTGACCGACCTGGTCGCCCGCCTCGACGCCGCCCTCGAGGTCTGGGCACCGCTGCGCGACGAGCTCGACCTCGTGAGCAGGCTCTCCGCCTTCGTGGAGGGCAAGTCGTCGGACAACCGGCTCCAGATGCGGCTCTCGGCCTATGTCCTCGGCTACCGGCTCTCCCAGGTCGTCGCCGCGGCCAACGAGCGCCTCGCGGGCATGAGCGACCAGCGCTACTCGCTCGAGCACACCGGTCAGCGCGGCGCCGGCGAGACCCGCGGCGGGCTGAGCCTGCTGGTGCGCGACGACTGGTCCGGTGAGGCCCGTGACCCCGCGACCCTGTCCGGCGGCGAGACGTTCGTCGTCTCCCTCGCCCTGGCCCTCGGCCTGGCCGACGTCGTCACCCAGGAGGCCGGCGGCGCCGACCTCGACACGCTGTTCGTCGACGAGGGGTTCGGGTCGCTCGACGCGGACACGCTCGACGACGTGATGGACACCCTCGACTCGCTGCGCGACGGCGGGCGGGTGGTGGGCGTCGTGAGCCACGTCGCCGAGATGCGCGACCGGATCCCCGCCCAGCTCCTGGTCCGCAAGGACCGCCGTGGCTCGACGCTGTCGGTCCAGCACGTCAGGTAGGTTCGCCCCCATGAGCGGTCCGGGCCTCGACCAGTCGTTCACCGCGCTGCCCCACCGCGCCCTCGGAGACGTCGCACTGACCCGTGCTCAGGAGCTCGGCGCCAGCCACGCCGACTTCCGCTTCGAGCGGGTGCGCGACCAGACGCTCATCGCGCGCGACGGGGTGCTGCAAAGTGCCAGCGACAGCGAGGATCTCGGCTTCGCCGTCCGGGTCATCCACGGCGGGTCCTGGGGTTTCGCCTCCGGCGTCGTCCTCACGCCCGAGGAGGCCGTCCGCATCACCGAGGCGGCGGTCGCCGTCGCCCGGGTCGCCGCCACCATGACCGGCTCGCCCGTGGCGATCGCCGAGGAACCGGTCCATCGCGACGTCGAGTGGATCTCGTCGTACCGGCTCGACCCGTTCGACGTGCCGGTCCCCGACAAGGCCGACGTGCTCGTCGACTGGACCAACCGGCTGCGGGCCGGAGCGGCCGTCGACCACGCCTCCGCGCACCTGCTGCAGGTCCACGAGTGCAAGTACTACGCCGACCTGACCGGCACCCGCACCACCCAGCAGCGGATCCGGCTCCATCCCGGCTTCGAGGCGATGGGCGCCGGGGCCGACACCTTCGACTCGATGGCGAGCATCGCACCTCCGGTGGGACGCGGCTGGGAGTACCTCACCGGCTCCGCCGACGAGGCCTGGGCCTGGGACGAGGAGCTCGACCGGGTCCCCGAGCTGCTGGCCGAGAAGCTGCAGGCTCCGAGCGTGGAGGCGGGCACCTACGATCTCGTGATCCACCCCTCCAACCTCTGGCTCACGATCCACGAGTCGATCGGGCATGCCACCGAGCTGGACCGGGCGCTGGGCTACGAGGCCAACTACGCCGGCACCTCCTTCGCCACGCCCGACCTGCTGGGCAGCCTGCGGTACGGCTCGCCGGTGATGAACGTGACCGGCGACCGCACCGTCGAGCACGGCCTCTCCACGATCGGCTACGACGACGAGGGCGTGGCGACCCAGAGCTGGGACATCGTGCGCGACGGCCGGTTCGTCGGCTACCAGCTCGACCGCGCGATGGCGTTGATGCACCCCGACCTCAATCCCGGGCCGACGGGGCGCGGGAGGTCCAACGGGTGTGCGTACGCCGACTCCCCCGGCCACATCCCGATCCAGCGGATGGCGAACGTCTCGCTCCAGCCGGCCCCGGACGGTCCGTCCACCGAGGAGCTCATCGGCCGGGTCGAGCGTGGGCTCTACGTGGTCGGCGACAAGTCCTGGTCGATCGACATGCAGCGCTTCAACTTCCAGTTCACCGGACAGCGGTTCTACCGGATCGTCGACGGCGAGCTCGTCGGTCAGGTCCGCGACGCGGCCTACCAGGCGACGACCACCGACTTCTGGAGATCGATGGAGGCCGTCGGCGGACCCGACACGTGGCTGCTCGGAGGTGCGTTCAACTGTGGCAAGGCGCAGCCCGGGCAGGTCGCGTCGGTGAGCCATGGGTGTCCGACCTCGCTGTTTCGCGACGTGCGCATCCTCAACACGACCGAGGAGGCCGGTCACTGATGACCACGCCCCGACACGCCCAGAGCTTCGTCGAGCACGGCGTGGCCACCTCGATCGCCGACGACTGCATGGTGATCGTGCGCGACCGCACCAGCGCCAACCTGCGATGGGCCAACAACACACTGACGACCAACGGCGTGATGACCGGCGTCGAGGTGAGCGTCGTCTCGTTCGTGCGCTCGGCCGGCGGGGTCTCCACCGGCTCCGTCACCGGCTCGGTGACCACCCAGGCCGGGGTGACCGCTCTGGTGGAGGCCGCCGACGCGGCCGCCCGTGCGGCCTCGCCCGCCGAGGACGCGGGCGAGCTCCTCCGCGACCGGGTCTCTCCTGACTGGGACCAGCCGTCGGACACCACCGACATCCAGGTCTACGACGCCGTCGCCCCGGCCCTGGGCGAGGCGTTCGGACGGGCCGCTGGGGCCGGCCGAGTCCTGTACGGCTTCGTCAACCATGAGCTGACCACGACCTACCTCGGCTCGACGACCGGCCTCCGGCTGCGCCACGTGCAGCCGACCGGGCACGTCGGGTGCACCGGCAAGTCCGCGGACCTGACGCGCAGCGCCTGGGTCGGCGCGGCCACGCGCGACTTCTCCGACGTCGACCCGCTCGCGCTCGACGACGAGCTCGCGCGCCGACTCGCCTGGGCCGAGCGTCGGGTGGACCTCCCGGCCGGACGCTACGACACGATCCTGCCGCCGATCGCGATGGCCGACCTGATGATCGACGCCTACTGGTCCGCCGGCGCCCGGGTGGCCTGGGAGGGCCAGTCCGTCTACAGCCGGCGCGGCGGCGGCACCCGCATCGGTGAGCGCATCGCGCGCGCGGGCGTGAACCTCTTCTCCGACCCGGCCCAGGCCGGCCTCGAGTGCCTGCCGTTCCAGCTCAGCGCCAGCTCGGGCAACGAGGACTCGGTCTTCGACAACGGCCTGCCCCTGGGGCGCACCGACTGGGTCCGCGACGGCGAGCTCACCTCGCTGGTGCAGACCCGACACTCCGCGGCCATGACGGCCCAGCCCGTGACGCCCGGCATCGACAACCTGCTGCTCACCGTCGACGGCGCCACCGGCTCGGTCGCGGACCTGGTGGCCGGCACCGAGCGAGGTCTGCTGCTCACCTGCCTGTGGTACATCCGCGAGGTCGACCCGCAGTCCCTGCTGCTCACCGGGCTCACCCGAGACGGCGTCTACCTGATCGAGGACGGCGAGATCACCGGCGCGGTGAACAACTTCCGCTTCAACGAGAGCCCGGTGGACCTGCTGGGCCGGTTCATCCACGCCTCGGCGACCGTTCCCGCCTTCAGTCGCGAGTGGGGGGACGACTACTTCTCGCGCACCGCGATGCCCGCCCTGCGGGTCCCCGACTTCAACATGTCGAGCGTCTCGCTGGCTCAGTAGCCATCTCGCATGCAACCGGATCGCCCGGTCCGGC
>JBAWHI010000223.1:0-3487 GCA_049593675.1 Nocardioides sp. | reverse complement strand
GTCGAGAGGGCCGTGGTCGGCAAGCGGGACGCGCTGATGCACGTGCTCGCGGCCGTCCTGGCGAAGGGCCACGTGCTGCTCGAGGACTACCCGGGACTCGGCAAGACCCTCGCCGCCCGCTCCTTCGCGCAGGCGCTGGGCATCGAGTTCAAGCGCGCCCAGTTCACGCCCGACCTGCTCCCGGCCGACCTGACCGGCTCCTTCGTCTACGACCAGCGGCGCGGGGAGTTCGAGTTCCGCCGGGGGCCGCTGTTCACCGGACTGCTGCTCGCCGACGAGATCAACCGGACGCCGCCCAAGACCCAGGCGGCGCTGCTGGAGGCCATGCAGGAGCACCAGATCACGGTCGAGGGCGAGACGTTCCCCCTGCCCGCGCCCTTCCACGTGCTGGCCACCGCCAACCCGATCGAGTACGAGGGCACCTTCCCGCTGCCGGAGGCGCAGCTGGACCGGTTCCTGCTCCGCGTCAGCTTCGGCTACCCCTCGCCCGGGGAGGAGTACGACGTGCTGGCGCGCCGGCTCGAGCGTCGCCAGGAGGAGGTGCGCCTCGACCGGGTCACCGACAGCGCCGGGCTGCTCGCGATGCAGGCGGCCGTCGAGACGGTCACCGTCGACGAGAGCGTCGGTCGCTACTGCGTCGACCTGGTGGTCGCCACCCGCGACCACGCCGACGTGCTGACCGGCGCCTCGCCGCGTGGCTCGCTCGGACTCGTCCTCGCCGCCCGGGCGTTCGCGCTGCTGCGCGGACGCGACTTCGTCGTCCCCGAGGACGTCAAGGCGATCGCGCGTCCGGTGCTCTCGCACCGGATCACGGTCCGTCCGGAGCTCTGGATGAGCGATGCGAGCGGGCGCCGGGTCGTCGACGCCGTGCTCGGCCAGGTGCCCACGCCGGCGACCCTCGAGCACCGAGCGATGAGCTGATGACCCAGTGGCGTCCGACCGCCGCCCTGGGCCGAGCCCTGGTGCTCGGCTCGGTCGGGCTCGCCCTCGCGCTGCTCGCGGGCGAGCCGGCGCTCGTGGTGCTGGCGGCTCCCTTCGTCCTGATCGCGGCGCTCGCGCTCGTGCACCGGCCGGTCGCGGTGCCCGAGGTCTCGTCGGGCCTCGACCACCGCGTCCTCCAGGAGGGTCTCGGCACCACATCGCGACTGACCCTCACCGACGCCGACGACGTCGAGTACGTCGCCCGGGCGCTCGCGCGCCCGCCGTACCTCTCCCTCAGGCCGAGCCACGGCCACGTCGGCCGGCTCCTCGGCGCTGGGGTCGACGGTCCGCCGGAGATCCAGGTCGGAGCCCGGCGTTGGGGCCGGCGGCCGGTCGGGGAGGAGAAGGTCGCGCTCTACTCGCCCTGGTCCGGCTTCCGCTTCGGTCCGGTCCACCTCGGCGCCGAGTCGCTGCAGGTGCTGCCGACGACCGCGCCCTACGACTCGCGCGCCGAGGCTCCCCAGCCGCTCGGTCTGGTCGGGGCGAACCGGTCGCGCCGCGCCGGCAGCGGCACCGAGCTCGCCGGGATCCGCTCGTTCCAGGCCGGCGATCGGCTGCGCCGGATCAACTGGCGGGTCTCGCTGCGCACCGGCGACCTGCACGTCGTCGCCACGCGCGCCGAGGAGGACACCGGGGTGCTGCTCGTCGTCGACGCGTTGGCCGACCACGGGGTGTCCTCGGGCATCGGCGCCGCGGCGAGCAGCATGGACCTCACGGTCCGTGCCGCGGCGGCCGTCGCCGAGCACCACGTCCGCCGGGGTGACCGCGTCGGCCTGCGGGTGGTCGGACGAGGCGGCGAGCAGGTCGGGTACGGCGCCGGCGCCCGTCACCTCCGCCGGATCCAGGACCGGCTCGCCACGCTCCGGGTCGGCGACCTCGTCGACCACGGCGATGAGGAGGCGCTCCACCTCGGCGTGCGCGCGGGCGCGGTCGTCGTCGTGTTCTCGCCGATGCTGGCACCCTCGGTCGGGACCGTGGCGGCGACCCTCACGCGGCGCGGAGTCGCGGTCCTCGTCGTCGACACGCTGCCCGGCGACGCCGCGCCCGCGGTCGCCGGAGAGGTCGACCGGCGCGTGGCGGGGCTCGCCTGGCGGATGCGTCTCCTCGAGCGGTCGGTCGTCCTGGATCGGCTCGGCGGCCTCGGCTGCCCGGTGGTGCCCTGGCGCGGCCCCGGCACCCTGGACGACGTGCTGCACCGGCTGGCCCGACGCGCCCAGCAGCCACGGGTGGTGTCGCGATGACGTCCCCGTCGACCCTCACGTCGGTCCCGCGGTCCCAGCTCGCGCTCCGAGCGGTCGTGCTCCTCGGCCCGTTGGTCGCCCTGCTCGCCACTGGGCCCGCCGGGCAGTGGCCACCGTGGTGGCTGGTGGTCCTGGTCGGAGGTCTGTCCACGGCTGCGGCGCTCGCGCCCGACTCACCGGCCGGCGTCGGCGCCGGTCTGGTGGTGCTCGGCTGGTGGGCACTCTCGTTGAGCGCCGAGCTGCCCGCATGGGTGCTGCTCGCCGCGGTCGCCCTGGTGCTCGCCCACCTGGCCGCGCTGGTGGCGTCCTACGGCCCCCGGACGATGCCGGTCGACGCGTCGACGGCGCTGCTGTGGGCGCGCCGGGGAGCCTGGGTGCTGCTGACGGTGCCCGGCGCCTGGCTGGTCAGCCGGCTGGTGCAGGGGGAGCCGGAGCCGTGGGGCATCTGGGTGATGGCGGTCGCGGCGGCCTGCGCGGCCACGGTCGCGGCGACCGCAGCGCTCGGGGCGAGGGCGGAGTCGTGAGCCACCCGTGACGCTGGACCATGAGGAGTACGTCGAGCGCGTGCTGCAGTGCGTGGAGGCGATCCCGCGCGGCCGGGTGACGACGTACGGCGCGATCGCCGAGGTCGTCGGGGCGCTGCTCGGCGGCGGCGGGCCGCGACTGGTCGGCTCCACGATGGCGAGCCACGGCGGTGGCGTGCCGTGGTGGCGCGTGGTGCGCGCCGACGGGTCGTTGCCGCCCAGCCACCAGATCGAGGCGCGGCAGGCCTACCTGGCGGAGGGCACCCCGATGCGCCCCTCCGGAGCCAGGGTCGACCTCACGCAGGCGTTCTGGCGTCCGCCAGCTCTGCGAGCCGGGCCAGCGCCTTCGAGAAGACCTCCGCGGGCGGAGTGACCAGCCCGGCGCCGACCTGACCGACCCCGGCGACCTTGCCGGCCATGCCGGTGTTGATCTGCGGGAGGACGCCGGTGCGGCACACCCGGGTCACGTCGATCCCGGTCGGCGTGCCCTGGAACTCCAGCACCGGAACCGTCCAGCGGGGGTTCTCCCCGAGGGTGATCTCGTGCATCAGGCGCGTGGTGGCGAGGGCGTCGGGCACCGACCCGCCGACCAGTCGCACGATGGCCGGCGCGGTCGCCATCGCGAAGCCGCCGATGCCGGCGGTCTCGGTGATCGCGGAGTCGCCGATGTCGGGGTTGGCGTCGTCGGGGCCGTAGTCGCCGAGGTAGAGGCCGTCGGCGATCTGGGCGGGACCGGTGAAC
>JBAWHI010000222.1:0-3873 GCA_049593675.1 Nocardioides sp. | reverse complement strand
CCTGCCCGGCGTTCGCCACCCCGAGCGCGACCGGAACGCCGCGACGGGCGAACGGCCGGGTCAGCAAGATTCCCAGCGGGATGGCGATCGCGATCACGATCGCCGTCGAGATCGCGACCATCTTCAGGTGCTCGACGAGCTTCTCGGTCAGGACCTGCTGGTTGAGGACCCGCTCCTCGATGGTGTCCAGGTCGAGCGAGTTCACCCAGAAGTAGGTGGCGGCACCGATGGCGAGCAGGAAGATCGGCATGCCCCACCAGCTGACCCACGAGGTCTTGCGGGTCAGCTGCTCGTTCTTGCCGGCGGCGACGGCGGGAGCTACGTCGGGAAGAGCCATCAGAGCTCCACCGTGGCGTGGTTCTTCGCCGCCATGTAGAAGCGGGAGTGCTGCTCGCGCATGGTCCGCACCGCGGCCATGATCGTCTCGAGGTCGACGACGCCCAGATAGGCACCCCGGTCGTCGACCACGATCGCGCAACCGCCGTTGGAGGTGATCAGCTCGTTGAGAGCATCGGCCAGGGTGGCCTGGGGCTCGACCACCGCGCGCGCGTCCAGACCCATCCGCGCCCCGTCGAAGCCGGGCCGGCGCAGGTCCTGGGCGTTGACCCACCGGGTCGGTCGCCGCTGGGCGTCGAGCAGCAGCAACGCCGTCCAGTCCGAGGCACGCAGCTTGTTGGAGAGCTCCTCGGCCGAGTCGGTGATCGACCCGGTCGGGGCGTCGGTGGCCATCTCGACGTCGCGGATTCGCGACAGGTTGAGCCGCTTCAGCGACGCACCGGATCCGATGAAGTCGGACACGTAGTCGTCGGCCGGGTTGGTGAGGATGTTCTCCGGTGTGTCGTACTGGGCGATGTGCGACTGGTCGCGCAGCACGGCGATCCGGTCGCCCATCTTGATCGCCTCGTCGATGTCGTGCGTCACGAAGATGACGGTCTTCTGGATCTGCGCCTGGAGCCGGAGGAACTCGTTCTGCAGCCGCTCACGGGTGATCGGGTCGATCGCGCCGAACGGCTCGTCCATCAGCATCAGCGGCGGGTCGACGGCCATCGCGCGAGCCACGCCGACACGCTGTCGCTGACCGCCCGAGAGCTCCTTGGGGTAGCGGTCCCGGTAGGTCGCCGGGTCCATGCCGACCAGGCCCAGGAGCTCGTCGACACGGTCGTTGATCCGCTGCTTCTTCCAGCCGACCAGCTTCGGCACGGTGCCGATGTTGTGGGCGATCGTGCGGTGCGGCAGCAACCCGGTCTCCTGGATGACGTAGCCGATCCGGCGACGCAGCTTGTCGGGGTCGCTGTCGGTGACGTCCTCCCCCTCCAGGATGATCCGTCCCGAGGTCGGCTCGATGAGCCGGTTCACCAGCTCCATCGACGTGGTCTTCCCGCAGCCGGACGGGCCGACGAAGACGACGATCTCGCCCTTGTTGACCGAGAGGCTCAGCCGGTCGACCGCAGGCTTGTCCTGCCCGGGGAACCGCTTGGTGAGCTCCTCGAGCTCGATCATCGTCTCGGCGGCGTCGCTCTGAGGCCCGGTCGAAGTGGGTTCGGTCGTCGTCATCGGATACCTCGCGGTGTGGTGATTCTGCGGAGCAGGACGAAGAAGCCGTCCAGGACCAGGGAGATGATCACGACGGCGAGCGTGCCGCCGTAGACCAGGTTCTCGGCGCCGGGGGTGCCCAGTGAGCGGAGACCACGGAAGATCTCGTTGCCGAGGCCCGGGCCGCCGACGAAGACCGCGATCGCCGCGATCCCGACGACGACCTGGGTGGAGACCCGCAGCCCCGTCGCGATCACGGGCCACGCCATCGGGAGCTCGACCTGCCAGAGCCGGCGCCAGGACCCGAGGCCCATGCCGCGTGAGGCCTTCACGATCGCCGGGCTGACCGAGCTCAGGCCGGCGACGGTGTTGGCGACGATCGGGAGCAACGCGTAGAGGATGAGCGCAACGGCGGCCGGCGGCGTACCCAGCCCGAAGACCGGGATGAAGATCGCGAAGAGCGCCAGGGAGGGGATCGTCAGGAAGAAGGCGGTCGTGCTCATGATCGCTGGGCGCAGGAGCGACGAGCGGTGCGCCACGACACCGAGCGGGACGCCGATGACCGTGGCCACCAGCATCGCGATGAGAACCAGCTGAACGTGCTCGATCGAGAGCTCGATCAGGTTCTCGTAGTTGTTGGAGAGGTACTCGGGGAAAGTCATGGACCTCCGTCTCGTCGGGACGCTACGGGTCGACGTGCCAAGCGTGCGTGCGCACGTCCAGCGCCGCGACGACGTCGGGCAGCCTCGTCAACGTAACCTCCGTGAGCGCGTTCACCCCACTCTCAGGAACGGTTGTAACCGAACCTTGACCTTTGCGGACCCGGCCCGCACGCGACTTCCTGCAGCCGTTCAGCCCCGTGCCAGGTAGGCCAGCAGGTCGTGACGGGTCACGACGCCGACCGGCTTGCCGTCCTCGTGCACCAGCAGCGCGTCGGCACCCTCGAGCGCTCCGACCGCGTCGTTCGCGGACTCGCTCGAGCCGATGGTCGGCAGCGGCTCGGACATGTGCTGGCTGACGCTGTCGGTGAGCCGGGCGGTGCCGGTGAACAGCAGATCGAGCAGGGTCCGCTCGGAGACGGAGCCGACGACCTCGGCGGCCACCACGGGCGGCTCGGCGCGGACGACGGGCATCTGGGAGACGGCGTACTCCTGCAGGATCGCGACGGCCTCGGCGATGGTCTCGCCGGGGTGGGTGTGCACCAGATCGGGCAGCCGCCCGTCCTTGCCGCGCAGGACCTCGCCGACGTTCGTGGTCGGTCGCTCGACGCCGTCGACCGCGAAGCCGTACTGCGAGAGCCAGTCGTCGTTGAACACCTTGGTGAGGTAGCCGCGGCCCGAGTCCGGGAGCAGCACCACGATCACGGCGTCCTCGCCCTCGGGCGTGTTCTCGAGCTCGTGGGCGAGCTGGATTGCGGCATAGGCCGCCATGCCGGACGAGCCACCGACCAGCAGCGCCTCCTCACGGGCGAGGCGTCGGGTCATCGCGAACGAGTCCCCGTCGGAGACCTCGATGATCCGGTCGGCGACGCTGCGGTCGTAGGCGTCGGGCCAGAAGTCCTCGCCGACGCCCTCCACGAGGTAGGGACGCCCGGAGCCGCCGGAGTAGACCGAGCCGGCGGGGTCGGCGCCGACCACCTGTACGTCCGGGTTCTGCTCCTTGAGGTAGCGGCCGATGCCGCTGATCGTGCCGCCGGTGCCGACGCCGGTGACGAAGTGGGTGATCCGACCCTCGGTCTGCGACCAGATCTCCGGCCCGGTGGTCTCGTAGTGCGAGCGGGGGTTGTTGGGGTTGGAGTACTGGTCCGGCTTCCAGGCTCCGGGCTGCGACGCGAGCCGGTCCGAGACGTTGTAGTAGGAGTCCGGGTGCTCCGGCTCGACCGCGGTCGGGCAGACGACCACCTCGGCGCCGTACGCCTTCAACACGTTGCGCTTGTCCTCGCTGACCTTGTCGGGGCAGACGAAGACGCACTGGTAGCCCTTCTCCTGGGCCACCATCGCCAGCCCGACGCCGGTGTTGCCCGACGTCGGCTCGACGATCGTGCCGCCGGTGCCGACGCCCGCGACGAAGTGGGTGATCCGGCCCTCGGTCTGCTCCCACAGCTCGGGGCCGGTCGTCTCGTAGTGGGACCGCGGGTTGTGCGGGTTGGAGTACTGGTCGGGCTTCCAGGCACCCGGCTGCGAGGCCAGGCGGTCGGAGACGTTGTAGTAGGAGTCCGGGTGCTCCGGCGCGACCGCGGTCGGGCAGACGACCACCTCGGCGCCGTACGCCTTGAGCACGTTGCGCTTGTCCTCGCTGACCTTGTCCGGGCAGACGAAGATGCACTGGTAGCCCTTGGCC
>JBAWHI010000221.1:0-1579 GCA_049593675.1 Nocardioides sp. | reverse complement strand
CGTGTCGCGCCAGCTCGAGCGCGTGGGCCCGGCCGATGCCGCGGCCGGCGCCGGTGACGATCGCGACGCGACCCTCGAGAAGCTTGCTCATCACAGTCCCTTCTGGACCAACAGGAAGGCGGGTGTCTCTCCCCCGCCGTGGCACGCGAGCGTCGCCCCGGACACGTAGGACGCCAGGTCGCTGGCGAGGAAGGCCGCCACGTTGCCGACCTCCTCGGGGCGGGCCATCCGGCCCAGTGGGATCGTCTTCTCGATCGCGGCGACCGAGGCGTCGTCCCCGTAGTGATCGTCGGTCTGCTCGGTGCGGCACAGGCCCACCACGATCGAGTTGACCCGCACCTTGGGCGCCCACTCCATCGCCAACGAGCCGGTGAGCGAGTCGAGGCCCGCCTTCGCCGCGGCGTAGGCCGCCACGGTCGGGGCGGGACGGTCTGCGGAGACCGAGGAGATGTTGACGATCACGCCCCCGCCGTCCTGCTGCTGCATCACCGCGTTGGCGGCCTGCGAGCAGAGCAGCGGAGCGAGCAGGTTGAGGTCGACGATCTTGTCGTGGAAGCGGGGAGAGGCGGTCGCAGCGTCGGTCGCGGGCGCTCCCCCGGCGTTGTTGACGAGGATGTCGAGCCGGTCGAGCGAGCCGACGAGATCGTGCACCGCCTCGGGGTCGCGGACGTCGCAGACCCGATGAGTGGCGCCCGGCACGGGCGCGACATCGGAGCGGGAGCAGGTCACCACGCTCGCGCCCGCGTCGAGCAGGGCGCGGGAGATCCCGAGCCCGATGCCCCGGGTGCCGCCCGTGACGAGGGCGACCCGTCCGGTGAGATCCACTGCCAGCGCCATGCTGGTAGCCTACCAAGCAAGCGTTAGGTTGAGACAAGGAAGGCTCCGCATGGGCATCTCGTCCGAGCTCCGGCCCGATGGCATTCGCGTCGTGACGATGCAGCAACCGCCGGTGAACGCCCTCACCGTCCAGGGCTGGTACGACGTGGCAGCCGCCCTCGACGCGGCCGCCGGCGACCTGGACACGAAGGTCGTCGTGCTGCGGGCCGAGGGTCGCGGCTTCAATGCCGGGGTCGACATCAAGGAGATGCAGAACAGCAGCGGCTTCGACGCGCTGATCGGTGCCAACAAGGGCTGTTTCGCGGCGTTCAAGGCGGTCTACGAGTGCGCCGTGCCGGTGGTCGCCGCCGTCCACGGCTTCTGCCTCGGCGGCGGGGTCGGCTTGGTCGGCAACGCGGACTGCGTCGTAGCCAGCGACGACGCCTACTTCGGCGTCCCCGAGGTCAAGCAGGGAGCCCTCGGCGCCGCCACCCACATGGCTCGACTGGTGCCGCAGCACATGATGCGCACCCTCTACTTCACCGCCCGCACCATCCCCGCGCGGGATCTGGTCCAGTTCGGCAGTGTGCTCGAGGTGGTCCCCCGCGACGAGCTCGACGATGCCGCGCTCCAGGTGGCCGGCGAGATCGCGGCGCACGACACCCGGGTGATCCGAGCAGCCAAGGAGTGCCTCAACGGCATCGATCCGGTCGACGTCAACAAGAGCTACCGGTTCGAGCAGGGCTTCACGATGGAGCTCAAC
>JBAWHI010000220.1:0-12754 GCA_049593675.1 Nocardioides sp. | reverse complement strand
CCCGCTCACCCTCCGTGACGCGGAGTGAGCAGCAAGTCTCCTAGATGACGCCAGGGTCCGGGACGGAGACGGATGCCCGGTCTGACGCTTCGATCACTGCTCAGGCAGCGAGAGCGAAGGAACTGCGGTTGTTGTTGGCAGTTATAGGTTTCCAGCGATCGTTTACGAGATGACGCTGGCTTCTCGACCCGCTTCCCCTGGAACTAACGTCCCAAGTCGAAACCGATCAGCCCCTCTTGAGTTGTGCCCTCAGCCTACCGGGCCGCGCCGAAGAGTTCGATTCCGTTGTTCCAGCAGACATCGCGCAGCCAGTCGTCGCCGAGGTCGAGCCGGGCGAGGCTCTCGAGCTGGTGCGCGTAGGGGTAGGGGATCGTGGGGAAGTCGCTGCCGAGCAGGACCTTGTGGCCGAGGTCGCGCAGCCGCGCCGTCAGGTCGGCGGGGTAGGTCGGGAAGAAGTCGGTGAACGCCATGGTGGTGTCCAGCCGGACCTCGTCGTGCCGCTCGGCAAGGGCCAGGAACTCAGCGCACTCCGGCGCACCCATGTGGGCGATGACCAGCGCGAGCCGCGGGTGTCGGCGCAGCAGCCGCTCGGTCGAGCCGGGACCGGTGAAGTCGTTGCCGACCGGTCCGGAGCCGGCGTGCACGACGATCGGGGTGCCGGCGTCCTCGAGCAGACCCCACACAGGGTCGAGGAGCGGGTCGTCGAGATGGAACTCCCCCACCTGCAGGTGCACCTTGAAGACCTCGACCCCCGCGGCGATCCGCTCCCCGACGTACGTCGCCGCCGACTCCTCGGGGAAGAAGGTCCCCGAGCGCAGCGACTCCGGCACCTCGTCGGCGAAGCCAGCGGCCCAGTCGTTGAGGTACTCCGCCACGCCGGGCTTGTGCGCATAGGGCAGCGTCGGGAAGCGACGCACCCCCATCGCGCGCAGGATCTCCACCCGTTCGGCGTGCTCGTAGCGGTAGCGGATCGGCCATTCGCGGCCGATCTTCGGGCCGGCCGCGTCGAAGACGGCATAGACCGCCCGCTGGATGTTCGGCGGCAGGAAGTGCACGTGCACGTCGAAGACGCCGGGAAGACCGAGCGACTCCCAGAACGTGCGGACCGCCGCCACATCCGGGTGGTCAGTCATCCATGCCCTTGAGGCGCCGGCCGATGGCCTGCTCGGTCTCGCGGCTCGCCTGCCGCTCGGCGAGCGCCGCGCGCTTGTCCCAGGACTTCTTGCCCTTGGCGAGTGCGATCTCCACCTTGGCCCGCCCGTCCTTGAAGTAGAGCGAGAGTGGGATGACGGTCAGGCCCTTCTCGTTGACGCGACGCTCGATCTTGTCGATCTCGTCGCGGTTGAGGAGGAGCTTGCGCTTGCGACGGGCGGAGTGGTTGGTCCAGGTGCCCTGGGTGTACTCGGGGATGTGCACGCCGTGCAGCCAGGCCTCGTGGCCGTCGATGTCCACGAACCCGTCGATGAGGGACGCACGGCCCATCCGCAGCGACTTCACCTCGGTGCCCATCAGGACCAGGCCGGCCTCATAGGTGTCCTCGATGTGATAGTCGTGCCGCGCCTTCTTGTTCTGCGCGATCATCTTCTGCCCCTGCTCCCTGGCCATCCCCCCATCCTCTCAGGACGCGGCAACCCGGATATCGGCAGCAGCCTCAGGCACCTCGCCGGCTCCGCAGGATCATTCCCGAGCCGGCTCCCGCGAGGGCGAGGCCGGCGATGAGCAGTGCCAGCAGCCAGCGTCCCGCGCCGGTGTCCGGCAGGAGCCCACCATCGGGGTCGGTGCCGCCACTCCCGGGCCCGAGGTCCGGGAACCGGTTGACCACGCGGAGACGGACGACCGTGTCGTCACCGACCGTGAACGTCCCGACCTCGGGGTCACCCGAGTTCGGTGTGATCGTGGTGCTCTCTGCGCCACCGTCGTCGGTCTCGACCAGGGTGCACCCAGCACCGGTCGGCAGCTCGTCGTACCTCGCGGTGAAGTCGTCCTCCGCACGCAGGACGCGCACGGCACCGCCCGGGATGTCGACCGACCTCTCCGTGCCGTCCACGTCCTGCTCGCAGGCGAGCTCGACCTCGAACCGGTCCGGGCCGGGCCCGTCGACCTGCTTCTTCACCACGACCGATCCGACGTCGAAGGTGTTGGTCACCTCGAGCTGGACGTCCTCGGTCAGGCTGTCGATCGTGATCTCGCTGACCTCCTCACCCTCCGCGTCGGTGATGACCGAGCTCGTCGCCCCGCCGGTGGCCGTCTCCTCGACCTGACAGACCGAGCCGTAGAGCAGCGGCTCGTACTCGGCCGTGTAGCCGTTGTCCTCGCTCAGCTCCCGGGTCGCACCGCCTGGGGTGTTCAGCGGCACGTCGTCCCCGTCGACGTTGGTATAGGTGCAGCTCAGGGTCACCTCGAAGGGGCCGGCTCCGTAGCGCTCTGCGCCCGGCCCGTCGACCACCTTCGTGACCGTGAGCGCACCGCGTCCGAACAGGTTGACGGCGACGACGTCGACGGTCTGCTCGTCCCGGATCGTCACCCGCCGGGGTGTGATGACGTGGGCGCTCGCCGCACCCGGGTCCGGCTCGGTGACCACGCACACGGAGCCCGCGGCGATGTCGTCGACGGTCGCCTCGAGAGGCTGCGGACCCTCGAGCACGATGTCGTCGTCCCAGACGACCTCACCGTCCGGGTGGGAGGCGTCGGTGAGCGTGCAGGTGAGGTGCATCGTGAACGGGCCCTCGCTGATGGGGAAATCCTGCACCCCCTCGGGCTCGACCAGCTTGCGCAGGTGCAGCGAGCCGTCGCCGTACACGTTGTCGACATCGACGGTCACGGGCAGCACCCGGTCTTCGATCACGACGCTCGTCGGGGAGATGACCACCTCGGCCGCGTCGGCGGGATCCGGCTCGGTGACGGTGCACCTGGCCCCGACCGGGAGTCCGGTGAGCCTCCACGTCTCGGTGTCGTCGATCTCGTACGTCATCGGGTCGGCGTCATAGCCGTCGGCGAAGACGTCGTGGCCCTCGAACGTGCACGACACCGCCACCTCGAAGGGGCCGTAGTCGATCGGATCACCGTCCTGATCGACGGCGTCGCTGTCGACGTTCTTGGTCACCGACATGGCGCCGACCTCGAAGGTGTTGGTCGCTGCTACCTCCACGGTGGTGCCATCACCGATCGTCACCTCGTCCGGGGTGACCTCGTGATCGGTGGCGCCACCGGTATCGGTCTCCGCCACCTCACACACCGCACCGGTCGGGAGGTCCTCGATCGTCGCCGCCAGCGGCTGCTCGCCCTCGAGCACGACGTCGTCCTCGTAGACGACCTCGCCGCCGGGCCGGGACGCATCGGTCAGAGTGCAGGTCACGTGCAGCGTGAACGGCCCCTCGCCCAGCACCGGGTTGTTGCCCAGCGCCGGCCCATCGACCTCCTTGGTCAGGGACAGCGAGCCGACGTCGAAGCTGTTCGTCACCGTCACTGCCGCCACGTCGGCGGGGTCGCTCCCGCTGATCGTGACCGTGGCCGGGTCGATCTCCGTAGCGGCCGCATCCGCGTCGTCCGGCTCCGTGGTGTCGCAGCTCGCGCCCAGGGGCAGACCGTCGATCTGCCATGTGTCCCCGTCCTCGATGGTCTCCACCATCGGCTCGGACGGGCCATAGCCGTCGCCGTAGACCGCGTCACCGCGGAACGTGCAGGACACGGCGATCTCGAACGGGCCGTAGCCGATCGGTGCGCCGTCCTGGTCCACCGCGTCGGAGTCGACCTCCTTGGACACCGTCATCGAGCCGGTCACGAAGGTGTTGGTCGCGGTGACCTCGACCGTGGTGCCGTCGCCGACGGTCACCGTGTCCGGGGTGAGCGTGTGCTCGGTCGCGCCGCCGGTGTCCTTCTCCGCGATCTCGCAGATCGCACCGGTCGCCAGGTCGTCGATCGTCTCCTCGTTGTCGGGGGCGACTCCGCTGAGGGACACCTCGTCGTCGTACACGACCTCACCGTCGGGATGGGAGGCGTCGGTCAACGTGCAGGTGACCTGGAAGGTGAACGGCCCCTCGGCGAGTCCCGGAGCGTTGTCGAGCCCGGGACCGTCGACCACCTTGGTCAGCTGCAGCGACCCGACACTGAAGGTGTTGGTCACCGTCACCGCCTGGACCTCGGCCGGGTTGCGGTCCGCGCCACCGATGGTGACCGTGCCGGGGTCGACGTCCACCCCGGTGGCACCAGCGGCATCGGTCTCCGAGACCTCGCACTCGGCGCCGACCGGGAGGCCGTTGAGGGGCCACACGTCGGCGTCGCCGACCTCGTTGGTCATCGGCGTGCTGGCGTCGTACCCATCGGCCCAGACCTCCTCGCCGAGGAACGTGCACGAGACAGCGAGGTCGAAGGGACCGTCGTACTGGATGGGGTCACCGGCCTGGTCGACGGCATCGGTCTCGACGGCCTTGGTCACCCTCATGTCGCCGAGCTCGAAGACGTTGGTGACGGTCACGAGGCCGATGGGGTCGTCCGGTCCGCCGACGATCGCGCTGTCGGCGCTGTCGGTGGTCTGGCCCTGGTTCGTCTCGGATGCCGTGCACTCGGCACCCCACGGCAGACCGTCGACCTGCTCGGCGGCGCCGTCGGTGGGCAGGGTCACGACCGGGAGCCCGGTCATCGGCTCGCCGTCGACCGCGCACTCGAGCTGGACGTCGAAGGTGTCCGGCGCGTAGCCGGACCCGTCGCCCTCGGCGACCTTCTGCAACCGGATCGGGCCCGTCGGGTAGGTGACGCCGACCTTGCGTCCCTCCGTGGCGGTGACGCGGGCACGGGTCCCGTCGTCGATCGACGACCCGCCGGTCGCCACCGTGTTCCACGCCACCGGGAACGCACTGTCGGACAGCTGGTCCGGCGTCGTGCGCGTCTTGAACTCGAGCGTGACCTGCTCGCCGGGCTCGAACAGGTCGGCCTCCGGGAAGCCGACCACGAACTTGAGGCTCGCGACAGCGGCCGGGTCGACCGAGGCGTCGAGTGGCTCCCAATCACCGTCCGGGCACGGCGTCCCCAGCGGGTCGAGGTCGTCGATGCACGGGTCCTCGTCCGAGGAGTAGAAGGTCGTGAGAGTGCCACCGGAGCCGCTCACCAGCTGGACGCCGTCGGCGAACGTCGGATCCCACTCGGTGTCACGGGGCAGGGTGACGATCAGTCCCCGGTCCCCCACGTGGGGAAGGCTGTCGATCGAGACGAGCGTGTCGATCGGGAGCGTGCCGGCGTTCGTGATCGTGAAGCGCCAGGTCTCACGATCACCCGGATAGGTCACCGGGACACACGGCGCGCGGTAGAAGCCGGCTGCGTCCTCCGTGCCGTCGCAGTAGTCGTCGGCCACGTCGACCCCGTCGGGGAGGACGTCGCGATCCAGATAGATCTCGGGGATCCCGGCCTCGACCACGGGGACGTCGGCCTTGACCTTCTTCACGGTGCTGAGGGCGGCGACCCGGATCGGCGAGACCGTCGTCGTGTCCTGGCACACCCCGCTGATCGGACGATAGGTCGGCGCACAGGCGCCGGGGTCGAACGGCTCGTCCGAGATGACGGTCGCGGTGTTGTCGATCTCGTCCTCGGAGGTCAAGCCCGGACGGAGCACGAGGTCGATGGTGATCGTGTAGGTCTGCCCGACCTCGAGGACAGCGCCGTCGGGCATCTCGAAGGTGATCGTGTCGCCGACCTGGGTGATGACGATCTCGTCCTGGTCGACCGGCAGGGGGTCGCCGTTCGACGGCGTCGGCGCCGCTCCGGCGAGGTCGAACTCGTACGGCGAGGTGATGGCCGGGTCGCTGTCGGGGTCGAAGATCAGCTGGTTGCCCTCGGCGTCGGACGGCAGGACGTCGGTGAAGACCGGGTCGTGCAGGGGCGCGTCACCGGTGTTGGTGAAGGCCAGGGTGAACGGAATGACCTCCCCCGGTGGCAGCTCGCCGCCAGGCCCCTTGTCGACCTTGACCCCGACCGTGAGGTGCTCGTAGGTGTAGGTCGCATCCTCATCGTCGTCGGCGACGAGGCGGTCGTCCGGACCGGACCCCACCAGGACGGACTCGCTGTGGACGTCGACGGTGTCCTCGAAGATGCCCGCCTCGGACTCCCCCGGAGCCGGAGTCTGGTCCGAGCGCGTGGTCGGCACCGGCCCACCGCTGCGCAGGTCGTCACGGCGCTGCACCTGGAACGGCACCTCGATGAGCGGGTGCACCGGGTTCTGGAAGCCGAGCTCGCTGTTGGCCATGAACCGGAACCGGAGACCGTGGAGGTCGCTCGGCGCACTCGCGATGAACGCGCGAGCCTGGTCCAGCGTCAGGTCGACGCCGGGGATGAACGGCGGTCCACCGCCCGGGAGCGCCTGGCAGGTCCAGGTTCCGCCGACCGTGCCCGCGGCGACGTCGGCCGCGTCGAAGTCGCCCCCGGCGAGGTAGCACGCCTGGACGAACTCGACGGGGGACGGCAGGGTCCACGACGGGTCCATCTGGACGAAGTCCATCGCGTTCCAGAACGTGGCGTCGTCGTCGGTGAGCTCGCCGTAGTACGGTCGCGCACTGCCAGTGTTCTCGGCCGAGACGGTCACCACGACCGGGGCGTCGTCACCCTCGAACTGGCTGGAGGGGTCGATCGTCTTGCCGGCCACGACACCGAACGTCGGAGCCACGATCTGGATGCCGGCGGTCGCCTCGCCGCACGCGTAGCGGTCGCCTCCGCCCGGAGGGCAGTCCTGGATGGCGTCGACGTCGGCGACGACGCCCTGAGCCGTGTTCGCGACCGCGGTGTCCGGCTCGATGTCCGCGCCGGTCGTGCGGTTGGTCGCCCGGAGACGCACGTCGAGCGCGACCGCGCCGTTCGCGCCGCTGTCGATCCGGCCGTCGAAGAGCACCTCGAACCTCACCACCGGGCACGGCATCGTCGTCAGGTCGAGTGCCTGCTCCCGCGTGTAGTAACCCGGGGCGCCGGTCGGGCGCGTGGTCCCATCCGCACACGTGAGGACGACCTGCGTCGTCGTCGCACCCGTGGGCACGTTGATCGCGGCGATTCGCGCCAGGTCGAAGTAGTCGAACGGGCTGGTTCCCGGGGTGGTGGAGCCGGGGGCCGGATCGGTGATCTCGAGCTGATCGACCTTCGCGGGCGTCGTGTTCGTGGTGCGGACCCGCAGCCGGGTGCGCGGATACTGGTCGGCCGGCGTTCCCGGCGTCGGGACCGCGACGGGTCCGCCGAGCCAGTCCTTCTCGGTCTCCTCGGTGATCGGTACGTCGATGATCTGGACCTGGTCGTCGTCGGTGCCGACGACGGGAGCTCCCCCGCCCTGGGGGAAGCCCGAGGCGCTCGCATCGTTGTTGACCAGTCCGGGCGTCCCGGTGTTGTAGGTGCTCTCCGGAGCCGGGCTGTCGTCACCGAGGGCGGGACGAGACGGGACCGATCGATGGGTGTCGCGCACCTCCCAGACCAACGCGACGTGGCGGGAGTGGTTGCTCGAGCGGGCCACGCCCGAGCCCACCGGAGGGGCGTCGAGGTCACCCTCCGTCCGCGCCCCCCGGGTCGGGCTCTCGACGTAGACCAGTCGAACGGCCAGCGTCGACTCCTGCTCCGCGGCGGTCAGGCTCACGCCGGGGAACGTGCCGTCACACGCCTCCGGACAGGGATCCCGACCGGCGTCGACCCAGGTGGTGCCGTTGTAGAGCTGGACCGCGTCGATCTGGTCGTAGACGAGGTAGGGATCCCGCTCAGGGGTGATCTGGTTGACCCGGATCAGGTTGAACGCGTCGTACATCGTGTCGGCTACGCCGACGGTCGGGTCGACGACGTCCTGGAGACGCATCTGCTCGTATCCGGTGTACCCCGCCGTCGACCACGACAGGGTCGAGGGGATGGTGTCCCCGGAGCGGGCGATCACGGTCGCCTCCCCGCCCGAGCTGGAGGTGTTGAAGTGCTTCTCGATCAGGTCGCCGGCGCCGCCGTCCCCGGACGTCGGGGTCAGGTCGATCGTCGGGCATCCCGTGTCGGAGAGGGCAGACGAGTCGGATGGGACGTCCGGCGTCGGGCTGGTCGCGTCGCTCTGTGCGCAGTTGGCGAGCTGATCGGGGGCGTCGGCGTCGTACGCCGGGCTCTCGTATCGACCGTCGTCCTCGGGCCGCAGCGAAGCGGTGAAGTTGGGCGCGAAGTCGGTGCCGGGGTCGAAGCCCCCCGCAGACCCTGTGTAGTCGAAGACGAACCGAACGCCGCCCGCGACATCGGAGACCTCGGCCGGCACGTCGGAGCTGTAGATGTCCGGCCCCGAGATCGGTCCGTCGAGGAGGACCCACTCCTCCGCGTCTGCGTCCCAGTAGTAGATCGTCAGCGTCGCGTCGGCCGGGATGGGCGTCTGGGCGATCGAGCTCAGGTCGAACGCGTTCCAGAACGGGTCGTCGTTCGGCAGCGGATCCTCGGGGTCCTGGATGACGACCTGGTCGGCGCGACCCGTGGTGGCGTCCGGGTCGTCCGGGTCGTCCGTGGTGGGGCGCTCGGTCGTGCCGCCCGCGAGCGAGACCGTGACCAGCTGGCCGGGGTCGGAGATGATCTCGGTCGGGCGAATGGTCTTGTCGATGTAGGTGTGGATCGCCTCGCCGTAGATCAGCAGGTCGTCCCGGGCGGTGTCGTCGGCGGTGACGCCGTCGTTCTCCCCCTCGACGGCCACCTCGTTGGGCACCGTGCTGAACGGATCGTCGGCCTCGAAGTCCGGGTCGGTCGCGACGTCGAACGGGACGGTCGCCTCCGCGCCGGGGACGATCGGGCCCGTGAACTCGATCGAGAACGACTCGACCGAGTCCCAGCCGAGGGTCGGCTCGGCGGGCGTGCCGCCGTCCGCCACGGAGACCGTGCGGTCGCCGGGCTGGTAGGTCACGGTGGCGCCGGTGGCGTTGGCGGGATAGGTGATCGGCCCGATCCCGTCGAGCTCGTAGGCGTCCGGGAAGCCGCCGCTCGAGGGCTCGGTGAGCGTGAGGCTGTCGATGGTGAACGCCGACTCATTGGTCCCGGTCAGCGTCACGGTGCTCGGCTGACCCGCGACCACCAGCGACGGGTCGAACTGCTTGGTCGCACCGACGTCGACGGCGTTGGCCTGGAGGTCGAACGTGTCGGAGGCCGAGCCGGTGGCGTTCTCCGGTCCGAGCACGACCTCGGACCGGATGTTGTTGACGACGGAGGTGTCCACGCTCGCGCTGGCCGCGAGGTCGGTCGTCCGCAGGTCGAGGTCGACCGTGGCGCTCTCCCCCGGCGGGATCTGGTCGCCGAAGGTGACACGGGTGCCGCGCACGAGGTCGGGGTCGATGCCGGACGCAGCGACGTCGCAGCTCGGGACCGACACCCACGCCGGAGGCACGAACACCGAGCAGGTCGTGCTGGTGGCACTCGGTGGGGCCTCGATGTCGCCGAAGCCGGTGAAGCCGAGGTAGGTGAACGGGTTCGGCGTGGCGCTGGGGTCGGTCGGGTCCTGGATCACCAGGCTGTCGACCGTCGCGTTGGAGTCGTTGGTGCCGGTCAGGGTGGCGGTGACATCGGTGTCCGTGCCGGCGATCGCGGTGTCCGGGTCGAACGACTTGGTCGCGCTGGTGGCCAGGTCGAGAGGGATGTCAAGGGTGATGTCCGCCGAGGCGGTGTCGTCGGCGGCGTTGGTGGCCTCCGCCGTCGCGGTGTTTCTGATGGTCTGGCCGTCGTAGTCGTAGGAGACGTCGTCCGGCACGTGCACGGTGATGATGACCTGGCTGGTCTGGTTGTCCAGCATGCCGGCGGCGTCGCCCCCGAGCGGCTCCTGCCAGCGGACCGTGACCTTCTGACCGTCGATGGTCGGCGGGGACTCCCAGTCGTTCGGGCCGGAGGGGATCACCGAGTCGATGACGAGCGGCTCCGGCACGAGGTCGGTGGTGATGGCGTCGCGACACCCCACGTCGCTGATCGCCGAGCAGCCGATCTGCAGGCTGTAGGTGATCTCGTCACCCGGACCCACCGGACCGGTCGGAGCGACCGTCTTGCTGATCTCCAGCAGCGCCGTCGGGTTGGCCGGGTCGGGCAGGTCGTCGGCGACTGCCGGAGCGATCAGTCCGATACCGAGCAGGGCCGCAACGAGGACAGCGGCCGGTCGGAAGGTCATAGGTCGAGGTCCTTTGGAGCGGCAGCACCGGCTCCCGAGTGGCCGGTGGTCGGTGCCGGCACCCTATCCCGGGCGACTCCCGGTCAGAAAGAGTCCGATTCAGGCGATCCCGGGCTCAGGGGAGCCAGTTCATCGGGTTGACGGCCGTCCCGTTGACCAGGATCGAGAAGTGCAGGTGGCAGCCGGTGGACCAGCCGGTGTCGCCGGCGGATCCCACGATGGCGCCCTGCCGGACCCGGTCGCCGACGCCGTACCGGTAGCCGCTGGCGTGGTTGTAGACGGCGGTGACGTTCTTGCCGTTGATCTGGCCGAGGCTGAGGTAGAGCCGGTTGCCGTAGACCGCGGAGTAGTAGCGCGCGATCACGGTGCCACCGGCGACGGCGCGCATCCCCTCGCCGCACGAGACGCCGAAGTCGGTGCCGTCGTGCATGCCCCAGTAGCCGTAGATCGGGTGCTTGCGGTAGCCGAACGGCGAGGTGATGTAGCCCCCGACGGGGCGGATCAGAAGCCCGTTGGTGGAGCCGCTGTAGCCGCCGGTGGCCCGGCGAGCGGCCGCCAGGATGAGCTGCTTGACCTGGTTCTCGCGGCGCTTGGCCTCGAGCAGTGCGGCCTGATCGGACTGCCGGGCCTTCGCGGCACCGGCGCGGGCGTCGCGGCTGCGCTCCACCAGGCCCGCCACACGCACCTTGGCCGCCTGGGTCTCGCGGTGCAGGGCCTTCATCGTGACCAGGTGCTCGGCGGCCTCCTCACGCTGGATCTCGACGTCGTCGCGGGCGACCTCCACCTCGTTCTCGCGCACCTGCAGCAACACCTCCGCCGCGCGCAGGTCGTCGTAGGCCTGCGCCTCGCGACCGACGATGACGTCGTTGAGCGCCTCCTGGCGGGTGAGATCGGTGGTGGACTCCGACTGCAGCAAGGTCGCGAAGGCGAGCAGGCCGGGATCTCCCTGCTCGTAGATGTCGGTGACGGTGTCGGTGAGATCGAGCCGCTGCTCGGCGAGCGCCGCCTGCCCGTCGGCGAGGTCGTCCTGCGCCTGGGTTAGTCGTGCCTCTGCGGTCTCGAGTCGCTCCTGCATCGCCCGGTCGCGGATCTCCGCGGCCTCCAGCCGGGCGCTCGCGGATCGGTAGTCGGTGCGCGCCACGCCGAGCTGGCGCACCGCCCGATCGACCGCGGCTTGGGCGCTCCTCAGCTCGGAGCTGGACTCGTCGAGGCTGCGCTGCGCCTTCTTGACCTGCTGCTGCGCCTGCTTCTGACGATCCTTGAGGTCCTGGGGACCGGCGTTGGCGAGGGGTACGGCGAGCCCGCCCGCCGCCAGCGCGCAGGCCAGGATGGCCGCCGCAAGGCGAGGGCGCGCGGCACGGGGGAAGTGACGCACCGGTCTGCCTTCGTGTTCGGGGAAGTGAACGCGTCGACGGTAACCCGCCGGGATCAGACTTTGAGGTATTTGCGGGTCAGCACGAGTGTCGGAAGCAGGGTGAGCACGGGAGCCAGCACCGCGATCACCACGAGGGCGTTGGCGAAGTTCGACCAGTCGATCCACGGGATGAAGCCCAAGGAGTCGCGCAGCCGCTCCTCGACCCCGAAGTACATCGCCGCCGTGAGTGCCCCGCCCGCGAGCACCGCGGCGATCGCTGCGGTGACCACGGCCTCCATGAGGAACGGCAGGGCGATGTAGAGCGTGGACGCGCCCACCAGGCGCATGATGCCGATCTCACGCCGTCGCGCGAACGCCGCGAGCCGGATCGTGTTCCCGACCAGCAGCAGCGCCGCGACGATGAGCACCAGTGCGGTCCAGAAGGATCCGCGCTGGAGGAAGGTCATGCTCTTGAGGAGCGGTCCGACCACGTCGCGCTGGTCACGGATGCTCGAGACCCCTGGGAGCCCGACGATCGCACTGGTGATGCCTTCGTACTCGTCGGGATCCTCGAGCGTGATCCACACCGACTCGGGCATGTCGTCGACCGAGGCCGCCGGGTTGGACCCCTCGAACTTCTCCGGCCCGAGCAGCTCCTTGACCTTGTCGAAGGCCTCCTGCTTGGTCTCGAACCGATAGCCCGCGACCTCGGGGTTGTCCTCGATCGCGTCGGCGAGGGCCTCCTTCTGCGCATCGGTGACCTCGCCCGTACAGGCCGGGTTGTCGTCGCGCGCCTTGCAGAGGAAGGCGGTGATCTGCAGTTCCGAGCCCCACTGCTCGGTCGACTTGATCGACTGCTCCCGCAGGAGGACGCCGGCGCCGACGAGGGTGAGGGAGACGAACAGGGTGAGGATCACCGCGAGGTGCATCGAGAGGTTGCGGCGCAGACCCTGGCCGAGCTCGGAGAAGACGTAGCGAAGCTGCATGAGTGAGAGAGAGTCCTTGTCGCGTCAGTGCTGGAAGCCGTAGATGCCCTGGGCCTGGTCGCGCACGACGCGGCCGTCCTCGAGCTCGATGACCCGCTTGCGCATCTGGTCGACGATCCCGGCGTCGTGGGTCGCCATCAGCACCGTGGTGCCGGTGCGGTTGATCCGGTCGAGGAGCTTCATGATGCCGACCGAGCTGGTCGGGTCGAGGTTGCCGGTCGGCTCGTCGGCGATCAGGATCATCGGCCGGTTGACGAACGCGCGGGCGATCGCCACCCGCTGCTGCTCGCCACC
>JBAWHI010000219.1:0-1788 GCA_049593675.1 Nocardioides sp. | reverse complement strand
ACGATCAGGCCGTGCCGTGCGCAGAACCCCCCGAGGCTGCGCAACAGGCCGGCCATCTTCGACTCCGTTCCCGGCTGCCGCCTGTAGGGGCGGCGGCCGCGGGATCCCTTCGAGCATGGCGCAGGCACGGCGGGCTGGCCAGGTTTGCCGCCGGCTTTGCCTGATGTCGGGTACCGGAGCGGGGGAGTCGGCGATCCCGGTGCGTCGGGTGGTGGGGGCCGGGCCGCCCGGGGAAGGTTTGTCGGCCGGCCGACGAAGCTCCACCCTGGACGACGAAGCTTGACCGTCCAGGGTCGAGTCTTGTCGTCCAGGTCAGCGAGAGCCCGCCGCGCGGCGACCTGCGGACCGGTTCCGGTCGACGGAGCTGGTCGCTAGCGTGTCGGACATGCCCATCAAGCTGGAGAACGTCGGCATCGCCGTTCGCGACCTCGACGCGACGATCGCCTTCTTCACCGACCTGGGCCTGACCCTCCTCGGCCGCGACACGATCAGTGGGGAGTGGGCCGACACCGCGGTCGGCCTCGACGGCAACCATGCCGAGATCGCCATGCTCCAGACGCCGGACGGCAACGGTCGCCTCGAGCTCTTCGCGTACCTCCACCCCGCTGCGATCGAGACGAGACCCACGCTGCCCAACGAGATCGGCATGCATCGAGTTGCCTTCTCCGTCGACGACCTGGACGAGGCCCTCGAGATCGCGGCGAGGCACGGGTGTCACCCGCTGCGTGGCGTGGCGACGTACCAGGACGTCTACAAGCTGACCTACGTCCGCGGCCCCAGCGGCATCCTCGTGATGCTCGCCGAGGAGCTGAGCAGCTGAGCGTGGGTCGGTGCTCGCGCCGGCGGGCGGTGCGGTCACACAGGGGCAGCCATTCCCCGGCCGGCCGCCACTCCCAGGAGATCTCTTGGCTGCGCCTCGGCATCCCAGCCCAGGAGGCTGAGGGTGTCGGAGGGGCCGCTCGCCCGCTCGTCCTGCACGATGAAGTACTCGCCGGAGTGCCAGCGCGCTGAGTGGATGCTGCGCCGTCCCGTCGCGCCCGCGTGCGGGTTGTCCGGTGACTGCTCCTCGTCTCCGTAGGAGGTGCCTGCTGCGTGCCAGTCGCCCAGAAAGGCTGACAGCTTCGTGTGTGGCTCGGGGCCTTCGGTCGGATCGCTCACGAGCACTCCTCTCGGTGCTGGGTCTCCCTAGGGGACCGTGTCCCGGTGCCGCACTCATCGGTGCTCAGGGACGGGGCTGGGGGGCTTTGTCGGCCGGCCGACGAATCTCCACCCTGGACGGCGAAGCTTGACCGTCCAGGGTCGAGTGTTGTCGTCCAGGTCGGCCGGCGCGCCGCCGCGCGAGGACGCGAGGGTCCCGAGCTGTGCCGAGTCGAGCCGTCGAGGAACGACGCAGGAGGCGAGGCAGTGCGGGCCGCCGTCACCGACCCACTGCAGGGGCCGGGGCGAGCCGGGCGGCCAGGGCGTCGAGGATGAGGTCGAGACCGATCTCGAACTCGGCGCCGAAGTCGTAGCCTGGCTGGAGCGCGTGATCGAGGGTGAACTCCCGGAGGTAGGGGAGCTGGCCCTCCGGAAGGCTCGTCATGATCGTGTCGGCGAGCTCGGCCATGTCCTGCTCGCCGTCGAAGGCCAGGCTCAGCTCCTGCACCAGGAACCCGTAGAGGTGCGCGTCGAGGACCGCGAAGGCATGCCCGGTCAGCGCGAGGGGGAAGCCGGCCTCGCGCAGGCAGCCGAGCACCGCGTCGTGGTGGCGCAGCGTCTCGAAGCCGGCGTTGCGGCGTGAGTCCATCA
>JBAWHI010000218.1:0-5682 GCA_049593675.1 Nocardioides sp. | reverse complement strand
CCGACCACCAGCGCCGGGCCAGCAGCGCGGCACCGCCGAGCGCCATCGCGGGCGACAGCACCGCCGTCGCCCCCTTGTCCCCGTGCCGGGCAGCGAGCGGAGCACCACCGGTGCCGTAGACGAACTTGCGCCCCATCCAGCCCCGCAGCGTGGGTCGGGCGTCGTGGCCGGCCGTCTCGGTGGGGTCGTAGCGGACCGTCTCGCCCGCGTCGACGAGTCGCCAGACCAGGTCGACGTCCTCGCCGACGCGCATCGTCGCGTCGAAGCCGGAGCCGAGCCGGTCGACCCGGCCGACCAGGCAGGCGCTGGGCAGCCAACCGACGGCGGCGCCGGGCCGCACCGAGCAGCCGGTCTCGCCGAGGCCGAGCGAGGACGCGGCCTCGTCGTACCGCTCGAACCAGCGCGGCCGCGACGATCGTGCCACCCCTACGATCCGGGGCGCGACGAGCGCGACCTGCGGGTCGGCGAAGTGGCGACCGAGCCGGAGCAGGGTGTCGGCCGAGACGGTCACGTCGCAGTCGACGAAGGCGACGTACGGCGTGCGCACCCGCGCCAGGCCGACGTTGCGCGCCGCGGCCGGGCCGACGTTCTGCTCGAGCCGGACCACCTCGGCCCCCGTGGGTCTCAGCGGCGTGGGCGACGCGTCGTCGATCACCAAGCAGTGCAGGGGCCTGAGCGACTCGAGGGCCCGCTCGAGCTGGTCGGCACGGCCGTGGACGGGCAGCACGACCGTGAGGTCGGCCGGGTCCAGTGGCACGACGCCGTCGAGCACCGGGTCGGCGATGTTGGCGTCGAGGAGCCGGCCGGCGAGCGGACCGGCGCTCACCAGGTCGCCGTCGAGCATCGCGACCGCGGCCGGCCGGAGCCGGATGACCCGCATCGGCGACCCTCCGACGAGCACCTCACCGCGGCGGACTCCCGGGCGGATGCGTGCCGGGACGGCGCTCATGGCCGGAAGCCGCCGTCGGCGTGCACGACGCTGCCGTTGAGCACAGCACCCTCCACCGAGCAGCAGAAGGCGATGGTCGCAGCGATCTCGTCGGGCTCGAGGAGCCGACGGAGCAGCTGGTGGGAGGTGAACACGACCGGGTCCGGGACTCCGTAGAGCTCGCCGGTGGCGCGCAGCATCGGGGTGTCGGTCGAGCCGGGCGAGACGGCGACCGCGGTGACGCCGGTGGCGGTCAGGTCGGCGGCGAGGCCCTTCACCATCCCCACGACCGCGTGCTTGGCGGTCGTGTACGCCGCGAGGTTGTAGAGGCCGTGGCTGCCGGCCGCCGAGGCGACCGCCACGAAGCGGCAACCGCTGGGGTCCGGCCCGTCGAGCATGACCGGCACGACCACGGCGGCGGTGTTCCAGACGCCACGGACGTCGACGTCGAGCAGGTCGGTGAGCTCGGTGTCCGGCGTCTCCCAGAGCGGATGGCCCCCGGCGATGACGGCGGCGCAGGCGACCGCGGCGTCCAAGCGCCCCCACCGGTCGAGGGCGAGGTCGACCGCGCGCTGCACTGCCGCCCGGTCACGGACGTCGCCGACGACGTGGGCCACCTGCTCGCCCTCGGGAGCCGGATCCCGGTCGAGCCCGACGACGGCGTACCCCTGGTCGACGAGCCTCGTCACCGTCGCCGAGCCGATGCCGCCCGCGGCGCCGGTGACCAGAGCGACCCTCATCCCAGCCTCCCGAGGACGTCGGCGACCATCGCCTCCAGGACCCGCAGGCCCTCACCGGCGCTGGCGCCGGCGGGGTCTCCGAGCACACCGTTCGCAGAGACCGCCGCGATGCCGCCGGTCATCATGAGGGGCAGGATCTGGCTCAACGGCTGGGTGTTGCCGACCTCCACGCGGTCCAGACGGACCGACTCCGGCCGCAGATGCAGCATCAACGAGGTCTCCGTGAACCCGGCATGCAGGTCGACCTCCTCCGTGGCGCAGGGAACCCACTCGATCTCGTCGGATGCGTTGAGCGCCGTCACGTTGCCGCCGTGCGCGTTGACGAACACGACCCGGTCAGCCCAGGTGCGCAGACTGCGGACCAGCTCGACGGCCACGTGGGTGAGCGCCTCGGTGCCGATCGAGCTGGTGCCGGAGAACGACTGGTGCTCGCCGCTCGAGCCGTAGGAGATCGGCGGTGCGACCCAGCTGCCGGGCCGCTCGGCCGCGACCCCGTCGGCGACCGCGCAGGCGATCACGGTGTCGGTGTCGAGCGGCAGGTGCGGCCCGTGCTGCTCGATCGACCCGACCGGCACCAGCACCAGGCCGGCGCCCGCCGTCTCCGGGGACGTGGCGTCTGCGAGCGCGGTCATCTGCGGTCCCCAGCCGCCCCGGTGCCCCGGGCTCATGAGACGTGGAAGCCCTCGGGCACCAGCACCATGTCCGGCGTGAGCTCGTCGATCGAGGAGACACCCAGTCCGAGCAGCGCGGAGTCGATGCCGCCGTGCAGGATGTCGAGCACGTTCTCCACGCCGGCCTGGCCGTTCGCGGCCAGGCCCCACAGGTAGGCGCGGCCGATCAGCACCGCCCGGGCGCCGAGCGCGAGCGCCTTGACCACGTCGGAGCCGCGACGGACCCCGCCGTCCATCAGCACCTCGACCTGGTCGCCGACGGCGGTCGCGATCGGGTGGAGCAGACGGATGGCGGCCGGGGTGCCGTCCAGGTTGTTGCCGCCGTGGTTGGAGACCGAGATCGCGTCCACACCGGCGTCCACGGCCCGGCGGGCGTCGTCGACCCGACCGACGCCCTTGAGCACGAACGGCGTCCCGCTGATCTCGCCCCACGTCGACCGCATCCACGCGACGTCCTCCCAGGACGGCGGGGGCGTGGTCATCCACTCGTAGTAGGCGGCGAAGAACGTCGGCGCCGGACCACCGTCGGGCGGAGCGAGGTTGGGCGCGGTGAGGTCCGGGATCTGGCCGCTGCGACCGAACTCGTAGAGCCACCGCGGCTTGGTCGCCACCTTCGGGGCCATCCGCACCATCGTCTTGAGGTCGACCTTCTCGGGGATCTCAGGGCTGCCCCAGTCGCGTCCCATCGAGAACGACCAGTCCAGCGTGGCGATGAGACCGACCGCCCCGGCCTTGTGGGCGCGCTCCATGCGCTGCACCATCACGTCACGGTCACCGGTCCAGTACATCTGGAAGAAGGTCCGCGGACAGGCCTCGACGACCTCCTCGACCGACTTCGACGCGAAGTTCGACAGCCCCATCAGGGTCCCGCGGGCGTCGGCCGCCCGCGCCACGGCGACCTCGCCGTCGGGATGGACCGCCTGGACGCCGGTCGGGCTGATCAGCACCGGCAGCGACACCTCGTGGCCGAGCACCGTGCGGCTCATCGACCGCTCGGCCTGCTGCCCCGCGACGTGCGGCAGGAACCCCAGCTCGGCGAGGGCCGACTGGTTGCCCCGGACGGTCTGACCCCGCTCCGAGCCGGCGAGCAGCGCGGCGTACACCGGACCGGGCAGCCGCTTCTGGGCCCGGCGCTGCGCGACCGCGACCGACTCGAACCAGGGGTTCTGCTTCCAGGGGTTCTCGAACTTCTTCACAGGAACTCTCAGATCGGTGGGAGTCCGGGGCCGCCGCCGACGCTTGATCGAGACGGCGACCCCGGATGCTTTCAGGGGGTGAAGCCCGCCAGCGGGCTCTCCGCGCAGTCGCTCACGGGCGGACGTGTCATCAGCTTCAGCATCACGGGCTGGTTGCGCGTCGGCGCCGTCTTGGAGTGGTCCTGCGACGCGGCCGGGACCGACCGGGCTCCGGCCAGGGCGAGCTCTCCGTAGCCCTGCACGCACTCGGGATCGGGTCCGTCCAGCGGCAGGCCGGTGAAGAACTTCGCAGCCATGCAGCCGCCGCGGCACGAGTCGTAGAACTCGCACTTCGTGCACGCCCCGCCGGTCTGCGGCGAGCGCAGGTCCTCGAACAGCGCCGAGGTGCGCCACACGGCACCGAACCCACCGTCGGTGAGCAGGTTGCCGGCCAGGAAGTTGTCGTGGATCGCGAACGGGCAGGCGTAGACGTCACCGATCGGGTCGATCAGGCACACCACCCGCCCCGCACCACACAGGTTCAGCCCGGGCAGCGACTCACCGAACCCGGCGAGATGGAAGAACGAGTCGCCGGTGAGCACGTTGTCGCCCCGCGCCATCAGCCAGTCGTAGAGCTCGCGCTGCTGCTCCGGGAGCGGGTGCAGCTCATCCCACACGTCGGCGCCGCGACCCGACGGCCGCAGACGGGTCAGACGCAGCGTCGCGCCGTACTCGTCGGCCAGCGCCTGGAACTCGTCGAGCTGACCGATGTTCTGTCGCGTGCACACGACGCTGATCTTGGCGTCGGTGAAGCCGGCGTCGCGCAGGTTGCGCAAGGCCGTGATCGCGGTGTCGTAGGAGCCCGGACCGCGCACGTAGTCGTTGACCTCGGCCGTCGCCCCGTCCAGCGAGATCTGCACGTCGACGTAGCCCCCGCACGCCGGGGACGCCAGGAAGGCGGCCCGCTCGGGCGTGAGGCGCACCCCGTTGGTCGAGAACTTCACGCCGACCTGGTGGTCGACGGCGTACTCCAGCAGGTGCCAGAAGTCCGGACGGATCGTCGGCTCGCCGCCACCGATGTTGACGTAGAACACCTGCATCCGCTGCAGCTCGTCGATGACGGCCTCGCACTGCTCGGTGCTCAGCTCGCGCGGATCGCGACGTCCCGAGGACGACAAGCAGTGCGCGCACTCGAGGTTGCACGCGTAGGTGAGCTCCCACGTCAGACAGATGGGGGCGTCCAACCCGGACTCGAAGTGCTCGACCAGCTTCATGCTGCTGCCTCCTTGGATCGGACCCGGATCATGTCGGAGGCGGCGAGCCCCTCCAGAGCCGACAGGTAGGCCGGCCAGCCGACCTCCGGGACGCCGGCATCGATCAGCGCGGACCGGACGTCGACGGCCTCGCCGAGTGCGCGCACGACCGCGACCAGCTCAGGTCGCTTGAGGAAGATCAGCTTCCGGTTGCCGAAGTGGTAGGCCAACGCCCCGAACGGCTCCGGACGCAGGGACACCGACGGCGTCAGCGCCCACGCCTCGTCCAGCTGCATGTCAGCGACCGATCTCAGTAGACGCCGCACATGCCATCGATCGAGACCTCCTCGATCAGGTCCTCAGCGACGAGCTCCTCAGCCTGGTTGTTCGGCACGGTGTTCTCGGGGTTCTGGTTCATCGCGCAGCCTCCTCGACATCTGATGTGGTGCCCGCCACACTAATGGCACTCAGCGCCAAAAGGACAGGGTCTCAGCATGAGCAGTCGTGGTCGTCCCGTCGCGACCAGCCACGCCGAGATCGAGCGCGTGGCGTTCCGCCTGTTCGCCGAGCACGGCTTCGACGCGGTGACGATGACCGACATCGCGGCCGAGGTGGGCGTCGGCCGGCGCACCCTCTTCCGCTACTTCGAGTCCAAGAACGACATCCCGTGGGGGCAGTTCGACCGCACCCTCGACGGGTTCCGGGCGATCCTCGCCGCGCAGCCCCTCGACCTCCCCCTGCACGAGGCCGTGCACCGCGGCGTGGTCGCCTTCAACGACTTCCCGTCCGAGGCCGAGCCGAGCCACCGCGACCGGATGCGGCTGATCCTCGAGACCCCGACCCTCCAGGCGCACTCCGTCCTCCGCTACGCCGCCTGGCGAGCCGTCATCGCGGAGTACGTCGCCGACCGCAGCG
>JBAWHI010000217.1:0-6658 GCA_049593675.1 Nocardioides sp. | reverse complement strand
CCCCACCCCGGATCCGGCGGCCCGGCTCGACCCCGGTGATCTGCTGCTCGTCGACGAGGCCGGGATGCTCGACCAGGAAACCGCACGGGCCCTGCTGACCCTGGCCGATGAGTCCGGCGCCAGGGTCGCGTTCGTCGGCGACCGCCACCAGCTCCCCGCCGTCGGCCGCGGCGGGACCCTGGACCACGCCGCCACCTGGGCACACCCGTCCGCGGTAGTCACCCTCGAAACGGTGCACCGCTTCACCGACCCCGACTACGCCGCCCTGTCCCTGCAGATGCGCACCGGCCACGACCCCGGGACCGTGTTCGACACCCTCCGCCGCCGCGGCCAGATCCTCATCCATCCCACCGAGGTCGAACGCACCGCCGCCCTCGCCAACGCCGGCGCTACCGGTGACCTGGTCATCGCCGACACTCACGAACAGGTCGCCGACCTCAACGCCACCATCCACGACCACCACTGCCACGACGAAGACACCACTGCTGGTCTGACTACTGCCGCCGGGGAACGCATCGGGCTCGGGGACCGGGTCGCGACCCGTCGCAACGACCCCGACCTGCAGGTCGCGAACCGGCAGACCTGGACGGTGACCGGTGTCGGGGACGACGGGAGCCTCGTCCTCCACGATCACCGGAAGGGGCCAGGTGGGCGCGGCCGGGATCGGGTGATTCCTTCCGAGTACGCGACCCGGTTCGTCGAGCTCGCCTACGCCACCACCGTGCACGGCGCCCAGGGCGAGACCGTCACCTCCGCCCATGTTGTCGTGGGCGAGCACACCGGCGCCTCGTCGGCGTACGTCGCGATGACCCGCGGACGCGAGCAAAACACCGCGCATCTGGTCGCTGAGAACCTCGACGACGCCCGCAGGCAGTGGGTCGACGCATTCAGTCGCGACCGGGCCGACCTCGGACCCGCCCACGCCCGACACCGGGCCGTCGACGCGATCGACCGCTACGGTTCCGACGCACGCCGCCGAACGGCTCTCCCACCACCGCCAGCGCCATCTCCTGCACCTTCGACGCAGAGCCGGGGGCGCGGCCTGTCCCTCTAGTCCTCTCCGATGTAGTCCGCTACCGATCGGGGTCGGCGTCGGCGCCGCTTCATCTTCGGTAGCGGGACACCGATCTCGTTCGCCATCCAGGCGTTGAACCCGCCCGGGTCATGCAGCGGCCCGTCCTGGGTGGCGGTAGTGGCGTCGATCAACGGCTGCCACCGGTTTCGGATCGCCTCGGGGAGGTTCATCCTCGGCCACGCCTGGATCAGCAGGACCCCATCGACCGCACCCTCGATCATCGGCGTCGCCCCGTGCTCCAGGAGCAGCTCGTAAAAGTCGGTCCGCTCGGTCTCGTCCGAGAGGTCCCAGGTCCGGATCTCCTCGGACCACTCCGCGTGCACCTCGGGAGGGAAGGTGTACTTCCAGGCCTGGACGCGCGCGAAGCACTCCGGGATCGGGACCGACCACAACCGGTCAGGCACCGCGAACCTGCCGGCCACCGGGTCCTCGATGAACTCCCAGAAGACCATCGGCTTCACCGCGAGCTCCGCATTCGCGGCATCGAGTAGCCGCTCGACAACATCGAGCGTCGGGGACTTCCTATGCGATTCGTACTCCGAGACCGACGACTGCTGAGTCCGCGCGTACTCCGCCAGCCGACGCTGCGACAGCCCCGCCTTACGGCGGGCCACCTCGATCACCGACTTCTTCGGCACCAGCACCCGAAAAGTATCGCTGATCATCGATTGGCGTGCCATGCACACCTACTGGGTGAGGTCGAGAACCGCTTGGCCTCATCGACCAGCAAGGAGCACCGCCCATGACCGCAGCACCCCTCAACCCCGACGAGCACCCGCGCCCGATCCGCAACCCCGGCGACGAGATGCTCACCCTCCAAGAGACCTGCACCTTCCTCCGCGTCCCCGAAGGCACCCTGCGCTACTGGCGCCACCTCGGATGCGGACCCCGCAGCTTCAAGATCGGCCGCCACGTCCGCTACTGGCGCACCGACCTGATCCTCTGGCTCACCGACCAGACCAACCGTTCACAGCACGATTGAGGTGAGTAGATCGTGTCGATCCGGGAGCGCATCATGAAGTCATCTCGGAAGGAGTAGCCCGATGGGCACAGTCTGGAAGGAACGCCAGGCCTGGCGTGGGGCGTACCGCGACGAGGCTGGCAAGCAGCACACGAAATCGTTCAACCGGCAGTCGGACGCCAAGAGGTGGGTGGCGACCGAGGAGGCGAAGGTCGTGCGCGGCGACTGGATCGATCCGTCGGCGGGCAAGGTCACCTTCGCGGCGTTCTACGGCGACTGGGCTCCGCGGCAGGTCTGGCTTTCGAATACCCGGGAGAACGCGGATCTGGCAACGGCGCAGGTCACCTTCGGCGACCTACCGCTTCGGGCTATTCGTCGATCACATATCGAAGCCTGGGTGAAGAACATGACCGCAAGGCTGGCCCCGACGACGATCGACACCCGCTTCACGATCGTCCGCGGCGTCTTCCGTGCTGCTGTCGCGGATCGGCTGATCGCCGGCGATCCGACCATCGGCGTCGTACTGCCGCGAAAGCGAAGGGCCGAGGCCGCGATGTCGATACCAACCAGCGCTGACATTGCAGTGGTGCTCCGCGCGGCCGAGCCGGAACGACGGCCGAAGTCGAGGCCGGGCTTCACGGCCTACGTCGCGCTGTGCGCCTTTGCGGGACTCAGACGCGGCGAAGCCCTCGGCGTGCAGGTGGGGGATATCGACTTCCTCGGTCGAACCTTGCGGGTGACGCGACAGCTGCAGCGAGCGAAGGCGGCGGATATCGAGTCAGGCCGGAATCTGGCCGAGGCAGCCGGCGGTATCGCGGTCGTGATCCGGACGCCGAAGTACGAGTCGGAGCGGACCATCTACCTGCCCGACTCCGTGATCGCAATCCTCTCCGAGCACGTTCGCATCCATACGCCGGAGGGCGAGCACTCGCGGTGGCTCTTCGACGAGGACGGGAGGCCCTGGCACGACAACCTCGTCGACTACCGCTGGCGCTCCACGCGCGCGGATGCCGGAGTCACGTTCAAGCTGCACGAGCTTCGGCACTACTTCGCCAGCGGTCTCATCGCCGCCGGATGCGACGTCGTGACCGTTCAGCGGGCGATGGGACACGCCTCGGCTATGACAACCCTGAGCACTTACGCACATCTCTGGCCGACCGCCGAGGACCGCACGCGCGCCGCGACTGCCGGAATGGCTGCGGAGGTTCTTGACACGCACGTGACACGCAAGGAGGGTCGTTAGGCCTCTGACCTGCCGTGCCAGATCAGTAGTACCAGGGGTACGGCGTCCAGTCCGGCTCGCGCTTCTCGAGGAACTGGTCGCGACCCTCCTGGGCCTCGTCGGTCATGTAGGCCAGCCGGGTCGCCTCGCCGGCGAACAGCTGCTGGCCGACCAGGCCGTCGTCGAGGAGGTTGAAGGAGTACTTCAGCATCCGCTGGGCGGTCGGGGACTTGCCGTTGATCAACCGACCCCACTCCAGAGCGGTCCGCTCGAGCTCGGCGTGCGGGACGGCCCGGTTGACGGTGCCCATCCGCATGCCGTCCTCGGCGGAGTACTCCTCGCCCAGGAAGAAGATCTCGCGGGCGTACTTCTGGCCCACCTGGCGGGCGAGGTACGCCGATCCGAACCCGCCGTCGAAGGAGCCGACGTCGGCGTCGGTCTGCTTGAAGCGCGCCTCCTCGGCGCTGGCGATCGTGAGGTCGCAGACCACGTGCAGGCTGTGACCGCCGCCGGCCGTCCAGCCGGGCACCACGCAGATCACGACCTTGGGCATGAACCGGATCAGTCGCTGCACCTCCAGGATGTGCAGGCGCGCCAGCTTGGCCCTGTCCACCGTCTCGGCCGTCTCGCCGGCGGCGTACTGATAACCCGCCCGGCCGCGGATCCGCTGGTCGCCGCCGGTGCAGAACGACCACTTGCCGTTCTTCGCGCTCGGCCCGTTGCCGGTCAGCAGCACGCACCCGACGTCGCTCGTCGTCCGCGCGTGCTCGAGCACCCGGAGCAGCTCGTCGACCGTGTGCGGCCGGAAGGCGTTGAGGATGTCCGGGCGGTCGAAGGCCACCCGGACCGTCCCGTGCTCCCTCGCGCGGTGGTAGGTCAGGTCGGTCAGGTCCTCGAAGCCGGGCACCACGTCCCAGGCGTCGGCGTCGAAGATCTCCGACACCCCGTCGATCGCGCTCATGCCACGCACGCTATCGCCGGGGAATGCCGGCGGCTCCAGTGGGCATTGATCAGGTATGGCACTTCAAGGCGAGTACGAGCCCAGTCCCGCGCAGTGGGTCCGCGACCAGGTCGAGGAGTTCGAGGCCTCCGACGGGCAACGGGCCAACATCCTCATGGGCAGGCCGGAGTGGCCGATCGTGGTGATCACCTCGGTCGGCGCATCCTCTGGCAAGCTCCGCAAGAACCCGGTGATGCGGGTCGAGAAGGACGGCGTCTACGCCGCGGTCGCGTCCAAGGGCGGCGATCCGGAGCACCCGACCTGGTACCACAACTTCCGCGCCCACCCCGAGGTCGACCTCCAGGACGGCGCCGAGAAGCACACCTATCGCGCGCGGATCGCCGAGGGCGCCGAGCGGGCCGAGTGGTGGGAGCGCTGCGTCGCGCAGTACGCGCCGTACGCGGAGTACCAGGAGAAGACCGACCGCGAGATCCCGGTCTTCCTCCTCGAACGGGTCTGAGGCCACCTCCCGGCGCCGGCCGGCGCCGCCGTCGCCCCGGCTCCGCCCGCTGACCCGCCTGCCCCAAAAGGACCACGGCACTCGCTTCGCGGTGTCACGATGCGCTGGTGACGACGGACCTCCCGGCCCGCCGATCGGCGCTCGGCGAGCCGACCGTCGGCCCACCCGGGCGCTGGGTGGCGTTCCTGACCCTGGCCAGCATCGGCCTGTGGGCCGGCTTCTTCGGGCCGATCCAGGTGCTGCTCGCCCAGCAGGCCGAGGCGATCGATCCCGAGGCCAAGAAGGAGATCCTCTCGGTCGTCCTGGGCCTCGGTGCCTTCGTGTCGGTCGTGTGCAACCCGGTGTTCGGGGCGTTCTCGGACCGCACCACGCTGCGCGTCGGCCGCCGGCTGCCGTGGGTGGTCGGCGGCGCCCTCGGCGGCGCATCGTCCCTGCTGGTGCTCGCGGTCGCCGACGGCGTCGTACTGATGGCCCTGGGCTGGTGCGGCGTGCAGGCGGCGCTCAACGCGATGCTCGCGGCGATCACGGCGACGGTGCCCGACCAGGTGCCGACCGGCGACCGCGGCAGGGTCGGCGGCATCCTCGCGATCGCGCAGACCATCGGCGTCGTCGGCGGTGTCGGCATCGCCTCGTCGACCGGCAGCATCGCTGCCGGGTACGCCGTGACGGCCGGCGTCCTAGTCGTGCTGGCCCTGCCGTACTGCTTCGACTCCCGCGACCTGGCGCTGGCCCCCGACGAGCGGCCGGCGCCGTTCGACTGGGGGCAGTTCGTGCGCTCGTTCTGGATCTCGCCGCGCGCCCACCCCGACTTCGCGTGGGCCTGGCTGACCCGCTTCCTGGTCAACCTCGGCAATGCACTCGGGCTGCTCTACCTCCTCTACTACCTCCAGGACGTGATCGGGCTGACCTCCGAGGAGGCCGCGGACCGGGTCTTCGTCCTGACCGCTATCTACGCCGCAGTCCTGATGGCCACGGCGATCACGTTCGGCATCTGGAGCGACCGCGCCGGCCGGCGCAAGGTCTTCGTGATCTGGTCGGGCGTCGTGGGCGCCTGCGCGTCACTCCTGCTCGCGCTCGCGCAGAGCTGGCCCGCGGCCGTGGTCGCCGCGGCCTTGATGGGCATCGGCTACGGGATCTACGTCTCGGTCGACTTCGCCCTGATCACCCAGGTGCTGCCCGGGGCGGAGGACCGCGCCAAGGACCTGGGCGTCATCAACATCGCGAACGCCCTGCCGCAGGTCTTCGCGCCGGTCCTCGCGGCCGCGATCCTGCTCCTGGTGGAGTCGTTCGGTGGTGCCACCGAGACCGGCGGCGACGCGTTCTCGGTGGGCTACTGCGCCGTCTACCTCAGCGCCTTCGCGGTCGCCATCCTCGGATCCATCTTCGTCACCCGGATCCGCTCCGTCCCCTGACGCTGACCTGTCATTTCTGGTCGCCCAGGCACCGCTGACCCGTCAGGTTTGGTCACCCGAGCACCGCTGACCTGTCAGGTTTGGTCGCCCAGGCACCGCTGACCCGTCAGCGCTGGTTCCGAGCGCGAGCAAGAGCTGACAGGTCGCCTGACCTACCGCGACCATTGCTGCCAGGTCGGCGTTCCTGCGGTGACCAGAACTGCCAGGTCGGCGTTCCCACGGCGACCAGAACTGCCAGGTCGGCGTTCCCACGGCGACCAGAACTGACAGGTCAGCGTCAGCGGGCGTGTTCCTTGGCGGCGGTGCGGTAGATCGACATCGCGAGGCCGGCGAGGTGGCCGAGGCGGGCGACCTCGGACTCGAGGAACTCCGGTCCGCCGCGCCGGCCGATCATCACGACCTCGGACTTGCTGAGCCGGGCACCGATCAGCACGGCGTTCTCATCCTCGAGCTCCAGGTGCGCAGCCCGGTCGATCTGGGTCCATGCCAACGCGCCGGGCGCGGCGTGGGTGGCGTAGACGACGCCGT